>JAACPL010000009.1 GCA_009995495.1 Candidatus Falkowiibacteriota bacterium | reverse complement strand
CATCGACTACATCAGCTGTAACAGTTAATCTTTTATTAGCTGTATTTTTACTGATAGTAATTGGTGAGTTCAACTTAAATGTAACATAACGGTTTGAAATTGAATCAGCTGAAGCAATAACTTGACCGTCAAAATTTAATTTTAAGTTTTCAACAACGCCATCTGAAGCAGTGCTTGAAGAATCTTTCTTAAAAGTAATAGAGCTAACAGTAATATCTTCTACAGCATTGTTAGATAACTTAAATTTAGCAATAGTAGCTCCTTTATCACCAAGTGTAACCTCGGATAAAGCGCTTCCATCCTTATCAATCACTAAGTCACCAACTGTAACATCTGCACCTGAAAAAATATTGCCAGAAACTGGGAATGAACCAGAAACAGAGTTTCCAGACATAACATCAGAAGCCTTAGCAATACTTAATCCATGTTTTGCTGTGTCACCAATAGTAGCTCTTACTTCAAAAGTAGCGGTATTTCCAGCTGAGATATTAACAGCATTTGTGAAGTTAATTTGAGCTTCTTTATTAGAATCAATATTACGAGGAGTATTATTTAATTTTACACCATCCTGATAAACAGAAATTGCAGTTATTTTACTTGGATCGCCCAAACCAATTGCAGTTAATTTAACACCAGAAATGACAGCAGGGCCATCATTAGCAGCTGTTATATTAAACTTTAAAATAGTATTTGAGTTACCCATTGGTACATCGTTTGCAGCTGGAGTCATTGCACTCAATGAAACCATAACTGCTGATCCTACAACAACTGGACCTGTTGTTGTTCCACCTTGTGAAGTCTTAACTAAAGCTGTTTCCATACCGCTGATAGCGGTTCCGCCAGCAGTGATAGGGTTAGAAATAGTTAAAACATTAGCGAAGCTAAGTCTGTTTGCAGTCATAGCAGCTTCTGAAGCGATAGTTCTGTAATTAGTACCATCATAGTAATAAACTGAATTGTCACCAGCATTCTTTACTAAAGAACCGGCTGGAACTGAACCAGAAGCTAAAGCTGTACCAATTGTGTAATTAGTAAAGAAAGCATCTGGAACATCTACAACATTTTTAGCCCAGTCAGTACCATATAAGGCAATAGCTTGAGCTTCACTTTGTACATGTCTTAATACACCGTTGGCTTCAACAGCATATACTTTAGGATCGGTTGTGATCTTAACTAATTTAGTACCGGGTCTCATAACAACATTACCACCTAAAAGGTAGCTTTGTAATTCAGATGATGGAATTGTAACAACTCCACTGAAATCTGAGTACCATGAGAAGTAAGTAGCTTCATTAGGAAAGACGAATCTTTTTGCGCCATCAAAATAGTAAACGGAAGTATTTCCTTCCATCTTGATAAGGTCTCCAGCAGAAGCTGCAGCCTTAGCAAAATTAGGAGTAAACATTCCTAGACCAGACATTGCAAGAATGGTCATTACCATTACGCTAGCGTTTAAGAATTTGCGTAATTTTTTCATAAGTAATAGTTAAATTCATTCTAATTGTCTAAACAATAGTAGTTTAAACGAATTATGAATGAAAAGTTTTTTCAATTTTTCGCTTTTTGGTTTTGATTTTTTGACTTTTTCTAATCTCTGTAAATCGGTCGGAATCCCGCTTCCCTAGTCCTAGTGGCTTAAGAGGCCGGCCGATAAAAAATCATAACAATTTAATTTCTGCCAACCTAGCGCGATAAACCGCCGGGCTGGAGAAAAGCTTAACCGATCTACTGATTTTAAAAATCGTCGTAAATCTCGTCATCAAGCTAAAACTGAATTTTTTGTTTATAAGGGACAAACCAACTTTCTTCTAAGGGAAAGTTCGACCTTGAACAGGTCTGCCGATTCGGCTATTTTTGAACTTAGTGTTCCTAAAACGCGAATCTGTTAATTTATCTCGACCGATACTATCCACATCAGATGACGAATCTTCGGACTAGGAACAACCAGGAGGAGATAAACTAACAGACTAGCGCTTTTTAATTTTTAATTTTTAATTGACTCAACGGCTTCGTTCAACTTATTTAAAGCGGCGCCGAAATCTTTCTTTTCCGCTAACTCTTTCGCTTCAGTAGTTTTAGAAGTTATAGAAGTTTGAATAATTAAATCCCCTCCAACTTCTTCGGAACTACTTGCTTTAGTTTCACTACTTGTTGCTACTACAACTTCTTCTGAGGTAGTAGCTTTAATTTCATCATCATCACCTTCAACGTCAAGATCAATATCAATTTCTCCCATAACCGCCTTTCTCTCTTCCGGAATATAAATTTCTAAACCATCGTCGTCTTTAGAATTATCAGCGATAATCATAGTTACTTCATTATTACCTTCAACATTATTATCATCAACCGCAAGATTAGTAACAGTTTCAACATTTAAATTTGCTTTGTGACTTTTAATATTTAAACGATTTAAACCGTCTTCAACCTTATTTACTTCTTTAATAAAATCATCACTTAACTTAGCAACTTGGTCGGAATTTTCTTCATTATTAAATTTCTCATCACTTAAAATACTAGCAATATCTTCAGCGTGACGAAGAGCATAATTAATAGCTAATTTCTCTCTTGCTTCTTGGTTGATAGTTGTATTAACTTTAACTCTTTCAGAAATAACTCTGGCAATATATAAAGAGTCATTTGGTTTAGACTTTTCTAAAACACTTGAAGAAACAAAATTAGCTCCGAATAGAACAAAAACAAAAACACCAAGCGCAAAAGCTGGGCGAGAAAAAAGACGAGCTAAATTTTCTGAGGTTAATAAAATTTTATCGAAAGAAGAAATTTTTTCTACTCCAGAGTTCTTAATTTGGCTAAGCAAAAGCTCCCGATTATCCTTTAAGAATTTTGCATCAGGCTCTACGCTATTTAGACTTTTTAGTTTTATAATTAAGTTCTGATTTTTCATGCTTATTATAATTGAGGCTTTGGCCCTTTTAAGTCTTACACTCTAGTATACGGATGCTTTAGGTTTTTGTTACAGACTCATTCTTACTTCCTTTCTGCTCTTCCTCAATTAATTCTCTTAAGGCTTTTAAAGCCCGGTGCAAACTAACTCTAATACTGCCCCTTGATTTTTGATTAATATCAGCGATTTCCTCCAAAGAAAGATCATTGATAAAACGCATAATAATTAACTCTCGATACTCCTCTTTCAATAAGGGCAAATTCTTTTCAATTAAAGCGAGTTCGGCATCATTATCAATTTTAGTTTCAAGTGTTTTAACGTCACTTTTCTCGTCTTTAATAGATTCCATCCCATCTTTAAGTTCCCCGTCCTCGTTTAAATTAGCCTCAAAAGAAAGAGAAAGTTCTAAGTGTGCTTTCTGCTCTCGGTAATGGTCTATTATCGCATTTCGCGCGATTTTATATAGTAAAGCTCTTAAGGTTTTAGCCTCAAGTAAGTTCTTAGATTGAACATAATTCCAGGCCTTTAAAAAGATAAGAGAGGTTAAATCATCAGCCTCATCCCGGCTCCCAACCTTGAAATAAACAAAGCGGTTTATCTCCTTAACATTAGCATCATAAGCTAAAATAAAAGACTCCTGGTCACGCTTTTTAAGCCGACCCATTAATTGCCTATCTTTAAATTTCTTAAAATATCCACTTGGCATTTTAAATGTTTTAACACTCCTTTTTCTTAAACAAAAATAACGGGAAAAACGCCCGCCACAAATAACTTAATTTTTAATTACAAGAGGAATAATATCACAAGAAAAAGGAGAAAGCAAGCGAGAAATAAAGTAATTAGGGGAAAACTTAAGAGATAATTTATCGGCCCCAGTGTAACTCAAGACTAAGGTCAAGCTGATCCCAAGCTAGCCCCTAGACCCTTGACTTTTTTAAAAAATAAGTTAAGATAAGAGTGCTAATCGTTATTTAAGTCCAAGCTATCCTAGACTTAAGTTTTAAGACCTTAAACCTTAGCCTAAAAAAATAAGGACTTAAGTCTACAATAATGTGGACTTAAGTATGAATTTAAGCATGCTTAATTATTTATAAAATGTCTAAAAACCCTAATAAGGCCCTTCCCCAAAAGGAAGCAAGTAAAAAGCTAAATTATGAAATCTGGCTATCCGTCTCTGAGGCGGCTTCTTTGGCTGGAGTTGGGGATAAAACCATTAGACGAGCAGTAAAAGAAAGTAATCTTTTAGTTTATAAAATTGTTAAAGATAGATATAGAATTGAACTCAAATCTTTAATCAATTATATGAACTTAAATACAAAATTAAATAACAAATTCCTAAACTTCGGCCTCGGCCAATACGTTGATAGATGGAAAGACTTTTAAGAACTATTAAAGTTCCAACAAAAAACATCCCGGATTCCGACGGGATGCTTTTTTATTTCGAGAATTTATTTTTCTCTTCTAACTATTACGGCTTTAAGAACTAAAAGAAGGTCTTAAAACCGCGCCGAATTAATACTATAGGATAGCGTCTTTAGCTGCTTTAGCTAAACGAAATTTAACTACAGTCTTAGCTGGGATTTTAATAGTTTCCCCAGTAGCTGGGTTTCTTCCTTCTCTAGCTTTTCTCTTAGCCTTTACTAACTTACCAAATCCAGGAACGATGCATTCACCATTCTTTTTTACTTCCTTGTAAACTAAATCTGTCATCCCTTCTAAGAAAGCAACTACCTCCTTTTTACTCATATTAGTAGCCTCCGCTAAAGAAGCAACCATTTGTGTTTTTGTCATTTTTGACATAGTTTTGCATGCGGCTTATTAATAAGTTTTATTAAAACTTAATTACTAAGACCATTTAATTATTAACATTTATATAGCTATTATAACATATCTAAAATATTATGCCAATAAACAAGGGGGGAAACTTTTTGTCTAAGAGAAAAGCCCCTTAAATAGGGGCTTTTATCAATTTGTTTCAATTAGTTTCAATCGGTTTCAATTATTTTTCACCATTATCCTCACTATCCCCTTTTTCTTCATCGTGGCCGCAACCGCAAGATTTATTTTCTCCACATTCACAATCATCATCGTCACAGTCACAGTCGTCACCACAGTCACAGTCGTCACCACGGTCATGACAATGAGCTTCTCCACCTTCTTCACCTTCATCGCCACTACAGCAACCACCACAACAACAAGAGTCCTTATCAAGATCTTCATCTAACCCATCTTTAATTTCTTCGTGCATAAAATTTTAATTATTTTTATTATTATTTTTATTTAAATTATAATAATACATTTTTTTAACTTTATCAAGTTTTTCTATGGCATAGCGAAGAGCAACTCGCGGCATGTCTTTTCCATTAATCTTTAAAAATTTTTCAAGCTCAGCTTCGTCAACTCTCTTACCAAGTTCTCTTAACATCCAGCCACTCGCTTTATGAATCAAATCTTCACCGTCTTTCAATAATTTTTTGGCAATTAACAAAACCTCCTCCTTACGCCCAGCTTTAATGAAAGCGAAAGTTGAAACCATGGCAATTCTTCTTTTCCAAAGATTCTTTGAACTCGCTAGTTTTTTAAGCAAGGCTTGAGATTTTTGCGGCGCTTCGTTTAAAAGAAAATCTCCTAGGATTTTATAAGCTGATAAATCAACTAAGTCCCAATTATTAACTCGGGCAGAATTTTGTAAATAAAAACCAACAATTTTTCGACGCGCCTCTCTATCCTTATTCTCCTCATACTGGGCTACTAAAATTAAAAGACCAGCTAAACGAATTTCATGAACCTTATGAGCTAATAATTTTTTAATCTCACTTAATTTTAGAGTCTTGTATTTTTTTGCAAAACTTCTAACCAAAGGAACTTCTAGACCGATAAGAACATCGCCCTCAGCATACTCCCCTTTTCTGGTTTTAAAAAACCTTGCCAAAACCGGACGCTTATCACGATAAAATTTACTACTCGCCTTTTTCTCCATCAAGGCAATTAAATCAACTGCCTTTAGATCTCGAGGGGCAACTTTTTTTACCTTAACACTAGCCTTAGCTGTAGTTTTAGCCTTAGCTGTAGTTTTAGCCTTAGCTGTAGTTTTAGCCTTAGCTGTAGTTTTAGCCTTAGCCTTGATTTTTTGTGGCATAATCTATTTTTTAGGATTTAATTTTAAAATACTTTTATAAATTTGTTGTCCATTGCGGCTATAGAAAATTAAAGCACTTTCATCTTTATTAACGAAGGGTTGATAAATTTGTTCATAAACCTTTCCTTCCGTCTCGTTAAAGACTAAAAAATCTCCTTCAGTACTTCTAGCTTTATAAACAAAATATTGTGAATCTGGGCTAAAAAATCTTGGCAAGAAGGTCCAGTCATAAATTTTACCTGGTAAACCGTCTAAAACAACCATCTCATCAATACCAACCTTGGCCCCATAGGCGAAGCGACTACTATTAGGAGAAAAAGCCATAAAAGTAATTTTATCATAAAAAGGCCCTAAATCACCATTAAGCATGACCGCCTCCTTAGCATCTTGCCTAACAATAAAGGCAAACTTGGAACCATCAGGCGAATTTAAAAAACTTAAATTTTCAAAACTAGCGCCGTCGCTAGGCAAGGTCATGAACTCGCTTTCTTCAATAATAAAATCATTAGAGATTATGTTTTGTCTTGGAGAATTTCCAAAATCTAAATTAAGATCATTATCTTCATTTTTTTCAACTTCTTCGCTTTCTCCATCCTCTTTACCGAAATAAATTAAATTACTTAAACGCTCAACTTCGTCAAGCTCTCTTATTTCATTAAGCCCTTCAACCTTATTTAAGTCAGAGCTATTTTCAGAAGAATAATTAATTTTATCTCCTTTAATAAAAGAAAACAATGATTGGCAGAAAAAAGTTGCCAAAAAAATTAAAGCAATTAAAGCCAGAAAAGAAACGGCCGAACCGAGAATAAAGTTTTTCAGCTCAATGTGATTTTCCGGCCAAGTTGCTGTCTTCGGCCGAACTTTGGGCTGAGCCTTACCTTGAGGATTAATTTTCTTTTTGACTGACAAGTTATTTTTTTTCATATTTAAGTTTTAAAATCTTTTTTAAGACTTATGTATATGATAGCAAAAAATTCTAATAATGATAAGCCTTTTTCATATTAATTAAGCTAGCGCGATAAAACTGTTCTAAAAAAATTACTCGCGCTAATTCATGAGGGAAAGTTAAAGGCGAAAGAGAAATTTGTGGATAGTTTTTATAAAGATCATCACTAAAGCCCAGAGCGCCGCCGAGAACTAAAATTAAAGGATTATTTTTATTAAGCCAGGCGGCTAAATCAGGGGATGAGTTAAAAATTTTACCTCTTTCCGCTAATAAATAAACAACTCCGCCTCGAGCTTTTTCCTCTTCTAGTTTTATTATCTTTAAAAGTCTCTCACCTTCTAAAACTTTAGTTGCCGTTTGATTATTAGAAATAATTGGGCTCGCCTCAACTTCAATAATTTTTAATTTAGCAAAAGGCTTAAGCCTCTTAATATAATCTTGAGCCAAAGTCGCTAAATTTTTATCTTTTATTTTACCAACACTAATTAAAGTAATATCTAACATATTTATTTTTCTTAATTTTATTATAACACAAAATTATTGACAAAAGAATCTTGTCGTGATAGGCTAGCTTTAAGTTAGTTTTTTCTAAAAAAAGGAAAAACTAAGATGAAATTAAATGGAATTGAATCCATCAAAATTCTCATCGCTGACGCTTCTGTAGATCCTGTCTCCAATTTTCGAATTATTCGATTAATTGAAGATAATTTTGAAAAATATTTTCAGGAAAACCGGCAACCCAGCGAAAAACAACAAAAAAAGTTCAGAGAACTTTTAAAAGAAAGGGTCAAAGGAATTAAAGCTGAATTGGAACTGATAGAGAATATCGAAAAACAACAGCGGGAAATACACAACCCCAGGGCGGTGTACTTTAATACTTATTAAAAAATATTTTCGGGAGATTTTGGGAGATTTTGTGGGAAGTTTTCGTGTGGAAGGGCTGATTGAGCTTTTTTAAAGATTGGTTGTGTTTTAATGATTGAGAGGAAGTGTTGATTTAGTGTTTAGTTCATGAAGCCATTTTTGTTCATTGTTCATAGCATGTTTTACTGTACCAGAGTTCTATTATTTGAACATGCTACGCTTAACCAAAGCGTCCGGTTAAGCCAAAGGCTGTCTGTATCTTTACAGGCAGCCTTCTTTTTTTATATTGAGTTTTATTATATTAGGCTTGAACAATCTTCCCCTTATTTCTCGCTCTTTCGGTCTCGGTTAAAAACTGCTTACGAAGACGAATGTTTTTTGGGGTGATTTCTAAATATTCATCATCATTCATAACACTTAAAGCCCGCTCTAAAGTTAAATCAAGTGGCGGCGTTAATAAAATCGCATCATCGGAACCAGAAGCCCGAACATTAGTTAATTGCTTACCCTTAGTCGGATTAACGGTTAAATCATTACCCTTAGCGACGTTACCGATAACCATCCCTTCATATACCTCAATATTTGGTAAAATATAGAGAACACCTCGTTCTTGTAAATTCCATAAAGAAAAGGCGAGTGTCTTTCCGCTTGTCATAGAAACCATCGCCCCCAAAGAGCTTCTTTCGATTTCTCCAGCAAATTCTCTAAAACCGATAAAATGAGTACAAAGAATTCCCTCGCCCTTCGTATCAACCACAAATTCATTACGATAACCTAAAAGTCCGCGAGTTGGAATATCAAAAAGCAAACGAGATTGACCATTCAAATTTTTCATATCCGTCATCCGTCCTTTTCGCTTCGCTAATTTCTCAATTACCGTTCCTGTCATCGCTTCTGGAACATCAACCGTAATTTCCTCATAAGGCTCAACTTTCTTGCCATCTTCTTCTTTAATAATTACTTGCGGTCTTGAAACTTGTAATTCGTAATTCTCACGACGTAAATTTTCTAATAAAATTGCGATATGGAGTTCACCGCGACCAAAAACTTTATAAAAATTTTGATTAGAAAAATCGATTTTTAAACCAACATTAACTTCTAATTCTTTTTCTAGTCTTTCTTTAATTTGGCGATTAGTAACAAATTTCCCTTCGCGACCAGCAAATGGCGAATTATTAACTAAGAAATTCAAAGAAATTGTCGGCTCATCAATTGAAATCGCCGGCAAAGGTTTTTGTTCGCTTGACTGAGCAATAGTTTCGCCAATATAAATATTAGGCAGTCCGGCAACCATAACGATGTCTCCCGCCTTCGCCTCACTAACTTCTTCTCGGGCGATTCCCTTAAAAGTAAAGAGTTTTGTAATTTTCCCTGGACGAGTTTCTCCCACTAAATTTTCAACGAAAACTTGGGAACCAGCTTTAATTTTCCCTTCATAAATACGACAAATAGCTAAACGGCCTAAAAAATTATCATAAGCTAAATTAAAAGGTTGAGCTAAAAGCTTCTTGGCTTCAAGTTCCGGACTAGAAGCCGGTTTAACATGATTTAAAATTAAATCTAAAAGTGGGTTAAAATTATCCGACTCATCCTCTAATTTCATTTTAGCAAAACCATTTTTGGCAGCCGCATAAATAACTGGAAAATCTAGCTGTTCATCACTCGCGCCTAAGTCTAAAAATAATTCATAAACCATCTCGGCGACTGCTTCTGGCTGCGCGGCTGGTTTATCAATTTTATTGACAACAACAATTGGCTTCAAACCAAGCTCTAAAGATTTTTTCAAAACAAATTTTGTTTGTGGCATCGGTCCTTCTTGAGCATCAACTAATAATAAAACGCAGTCAATTGAACGCAAGATTCGTTCAACTTCAGAAGAAAAGTCAGCGTGACCCGGAGTATCAACGATATTGATTTTTGAATCCTTATAAGTAACTGAAGTATTCTTTGAATAAATTGTGATGCCTCTTTCTTTTTCTAAATCATTTGAGTCCATGCTAATTTCTGAATTAACATTAGCTCCGGTTTGCATCATTAAGGCGTCGGTTAAGGTTGTTTTTCCATGATCCACATGGGCGATAATCGCAATATTTCTAATTTCCATAATTATTTTAAGAAGCTCTTAAGGCTCTTATTTAAAAGGCTAATTTTAGCCTATTTCTTAAATTTTTAGCAAAAATAAAAACCACGGAAAGCCGTAGTTTCTAAATTAAAGCTACACTCTATACTATATTATACACTAATTTTTAACAAAAGTCAACTATTATTTAATCGCTCCCGCCACCGCCGGCGCCACTCTTTCATCAAATGGATCTGGCAAAATTTTATCAACCCCCAAATCCTCAACTAAGGCCGCTAAATTAACCGCTGCCTGAACAAGCATTCTATCATTAATATCTTTAACCTTATTATCAAGGGCTCCCCGAAAAATCCCCGGAAAAGCCAAGACATTATTTATTTGATTAGGAAAATCACTTCTACCAGTCGCAACAATATAAGCACCAGCATTTTTAGCTAAGTCGGGCATAATTTCTGGAACTGGATTAGCGAGGGCAAAAACTATCGGTTTCTCACTCATAGTTTTAATCATCTCCTCGCTTAAAACTCCAGGAGCGGAAACACCAATAAAAATATTAGCTCCGACTAAAGCCTCGGCCAAAGCGCCTTCTATATTTCTCGGATTAGTTAAATTCGCTAATTCTATTTTAGCTGAATTTAAATCCTGACGATTTTTAGAAATTGTCCCCTTACTATCAACGACAATTAAATCTTTAAAACCATAACTTAAGAGTAAACGAGAAACTGCATCACCAGCTGCCCCAGCGCCATTAATAACTAAACGAGCCTTTTCTTTTTCAAGTCCGGATAATTTAAGGGCATTAATTAAAGCGGACAAAACAATGGTTGCTGTCCCGTGCTGGTCATCGTGGAAAACAGGAATATCTAATTCTGCTTTTAAACGCGCCTCAATTTCAAAGCAACGAGGAGCGGAAATATCTTCTAAATTTATCCCACCAAAAACTGGGGAAATTTGTTTAACCGCTTTAATAATTTCTTCCGTATCTTGAGTCGCTAAGCAAATCGGAAAAGCATCAACGCCAGCGAATTCTTTAAACAAAGCACATTTCCCTTCCATTACCGGTAAGGCCGCTTCTGGACCAAGATTACCAAGTCCTAAAATAGCGCTGCCATCACTAACAACCGCAATGGTATTGCCTTTGATTGTATGAGTTTTAGCCGCTTCCTTATCGCTAGCGATTAAACGACAAACCTCTGCTACTCCCGGAGTATAAGCTAAAGATAAAGATTTCTTATCTTTTAATGAAACTTTTGAATTTATACTTAGTTTTCCCCTGTGTTTTCTATGAAGTTCCAAGGCTTCCTGATAGACATCCATCATATTATTAATTGTTAAAAAATATAGTTAAATCTTATTTTCTTATCATAACACAAAAATAGACAATAGCCCAAGCCCCTTAAATGTGATATAATATTTAAATAATAAATTTAACCAAGGTCTAGTTAGGCTTAGAATAGAAATATATGAAAAAATCAAATATAGCTTTTAGTATGTTAGAAGCAGTGTTAGTTGTCGCCGCTATTGTAATTTTGGCAGGAATTGTTATTTTAGCAGTCAAGCCCGCTCAAGAATTAACGGAAAGACAGGAAGCTAATCAAGGAGCTGAGCAAGAAGCTAATAGGACTGGGGATAATATAATTTTAGAAGCTGATAATAAAAATTCAATCGCTGATAATAAAAATTCAATCGCTGATGATGAAAATTCAATCGCTGATGATGAAAATTCAATCAAGGAAAATTCTAATGAAGTTAATACTGACGAATCTAGTTTTGATGAGCCTTTAATTAATACGGAAAGAGAAACCTTAATTGAGGAAAATATTGTTGAATAAGAAAGATAAAGGAACTAAATTTTCCTGATAATTATCTATTTATTGATTATTACTTGAATTTTTTCGTGTTCAACTTAAGAACTAACTCAACTGCTTTCTCAACATTAGCGACAGTATTAATTATATCAAAATCAGTTTTCTTAATTGCTCCATACTTTCCATAGACATCATCTTTAATCCACTTTAGTAGTGGCCCCCAATAATCAAGTCCAACAACAATTATTGGCACTTTACGACCGAGCTTTTTTGTTTGGACTAAAGTTACCATCTCAAAAAATTCATCTAAAGTTCCAAAGCCTCCCGGAAAAAAAACGAAGGCCTCGGAAGAAAAACTAAGCATTACTTTTCTGGTGAAAAAATAATTAAAACCAATTGGCTTATTAACATATTTATTCATCCTTTGCCCCTCTGATAACTCAATATTCATCCCAATTGAATCTTTCCCCGCTTCATAACAGCCACGATTAGCCGCCTCCATAATTCCTGGTCCGCCGCCGGTTACCACAGAATAACCTTTCTTGGCTATTAAAAACCCAAATTTTCTTGCTTCTTGATAATGCTTATTTGTTTCTGGCAGAGAAGTTGAGCCAAAAACAGTAACCGTCTTTTTGATATCGGCTAGAAAATGGAAGCCTTCGATAAACTCAGACATAATTTTAAAAACACGCCATTCAAAAGTTTTACGAAAATCATCTTTTGCTGGTGGTAATTCTGGATCAGAATAAAGAGGAACTTGCCTAGAAATAGTTTTTTTATTTAATTTTTTCATGTGAATATTATTAAAAAATTATAAAATAATCTTTGGTTTAAAAACCCTTCATTATTTTAACACCAGAACTTGTGCCAATAATTGTGGCTCCAGCCTTTAACATAAGTTTAACATCATCAAGACTGCCAATTCGGGCCGAGGCTTTAATTTCTAAACCAGGCGCTCCCTGCTTCATTAATTTTAAATGATGAGCCTTTTCCGCTAATTCACGGTGCTCAAGTGGATCTTTTTCCGTGGCTGTTTTTACACAAATAGCTCCCGCTTTTTTCACAATCTCAGCCGCTTTAAGAACCTCACTATCAGTTAAATAGCCAGAACCAATAATTACTTTGGTCGGTAAAATTTTACTAATTCCTTGCAAGTCTTTCAAAATTTTATTCCACTTCTCATATTTAATATCAACTAAGTTCATAACAACATCGAGTTCGTGAGCACCGTCAGCCTTAGCTTTTTTACAAGCCTTAATTCTTTCAGAGGATGAACTTAAACCAATAGGAGCATCAATTAAAACAACGACTTTAATCTTAGTTCCCTTTAATTCCTGGGCTACTAATTTAACATACTTTGGCCTAACATCAACGCCACGGAAATTATAATGGATTGCTTCTTCGCATAATTTTTTAATGTCCGCCTTAGTTGCTGATAATTCAATGTTTGTATGATCAATTAAAGAAGCAACAAACTTTTCATCAATTTTTTTTAATAGAAATTTAGTCTTAAACATAAATTTATAATTTTAAAATAAATATTTTAATAACTTTTAATCTATAATAATTATAACATACTTTTAAAAAATCCGCCCCCTTAGAGGTGGATTTTTTAATATTGATTGAAAATAAAAACAATTTTATTCAATAATAATTTTATTCAACAATAAGCTCTATCATTTCTGGAGCAACAGCTTCTTCTTCAAAAATTGGCATCTCATCTATTGGACAGCCAGCGAACTCACAATTAGGAGCAATTCGACCAACAAAGGATCCGTCTGGGCATTCCATCGCATCCATTGTACAAAAAACGATTTCATCTTCAGGTCTAACTTCAACTAAGTCACCCTCAACTAAGTCACCCTCAACTAAGTCACCCTCAACTAAGTCACCCTCAACTAAGTCACCCTCAACTAAGTCACCCTCAACTAAGTCAGTTCCTTCATTTAAATTCTCATTTTCATTGACTAAATTTTCTTCATTATTCTTTAAGCTAGAACTAATAAGAAAATAAAGAGCAACTAAAAATACTAAAGCGATTATCAGTACAATTGAATTTTTTTTCATAGATTTTTTTTATTTAAATTAATAATAAGTTTTAAAATTCATAACTTTTTCCATACTCAGGGAGAATAAAGTTACTAGCAATTTCCTTACCAGCATCTATTTGAAAGTCTAAGCCAGAGCTCTCCGCCCCATGAACAATAAAAACATTTTTTGGTACCGGTTTTTTTATAGCTTTAAGCCAAGACATTAAAGCGCCGTGATCAGCGTGGGCGGAATAAGAATTAACAACAGATACCTTAGCCCTAACTGGAATTCGGCTACCGTGAATATCAACGAATTCATATTTTTTCATTAACTTACGACCAAGAGTTCCTTTAGCTTGATAAGCAACAAGAAGCACGTGATTTTTTTCATTATCTAAATTAAATTTTAAATGATGTTGAATTCGGCCACCAACACACATTCCACCACCGGCTAAAATAACTTTAGGCGGTTTAAGAGAATTAATTTTCATAGAATCATCCCGACTTAAAGTAAATTCCATTCCCGGAAAATCAAATAGATCATTATCATGAAGCAAAATTTCTTTAGAATCCTTATCATATAAATCTTCATACTTTCGATAAATTTCCGTCGATCTAATTGCTAAAGGACTGTCTAAGAACATTGGCAATCGAGGAATTTCTCCGTTTTCCGCTAAATGATTTAATTCATAAAGAATTTCCTGGGACTTTTCCATGGCAAAAACCGGGATGATTAGGGTTCCTTTATTTTTAACACAATCTATTATTGCCTTTTTAATCATCGCTCTCCCCTCCTCTTTACTTTCATGCGTATCTCTAGCGTAGGTTGATTCAATAAAGACTAGATCAGCGCCATTGACAACATCAGGGTCTTTAATAATTCTGGCCGGCGCCTTACCTAAATCACCAGAATAAACAATTTTCTTTTCCTTAGCACCTTCTTTAAGCCAAACCTCAAAAAAACTAGAACCTAAAATATGTCCAGAATTCCCTAATTTAACTTTAATACCACTATTTATTTCAACTTTTTTATCATAAACTAAGGGTTCAAGAAGGCGGACTATGCCCGCGACATCATCCGCCGAAAATAAAGGCTCAACCCCCCGCTCCTCGGCCTCTGAAAAAACAATCCCAACCGAATCCTCAAGCATTAAGGCGGTTAAATCAGCTGTCGCCTCAGTACAATAAACTTTTCCGCGAAAGCCATCCCGATATAATTTCGGCAATCTTCCACAGTGGTCAATATGAGCGTGACTAAGTAAAACAAAATCAATTTCCTTGGGATTAAAAGTAAAATCGTCAGCATTTTTATCACTAGCATAGTCTTCTCCTTGAAACATACCGCAATCAAATAAAAATTTAGTTTTCCCGCTTTCTATTAAAATACAAGAACCAGTGACTTCTCGACAAGCGCCGTGAAATGATATTTTCATAAAAACTAATTATTGATTATTAGGCTTATATTATAACAATTTTATTATAACAAATTATCGGATTAAGGTAAAATTAAAAAGGGCTCTTTTAACAACAGCCCTTTTAAGTAGTTTTGGTTTTATTTATTTTTAAATAAAAACCAAGAAATTCCCATAATCAAAATAACAGCATTAATAAACCAAGAATTTAAAATCCCAAAGTTATCGGCTATTAATCCACTAAAAATCAAACCCAGACCGGCGCCAGCTTTAGTCAACATTGATTCAAAGGATAAAACGGTAGCTCTATTTTTATCATTAATACTCCTATTTACATAAGAACGATAAAGCGGATTAAATAAACCGCGACCACTTTCATGAATTAAAAAGGAAACGATAAATAAAGATAAATCAAGAAAATAATAGCAACCGAAAATACCTAAGATAGTAAAAACTTGAGAAAAAAAGATTGCCTTCTTTTCGCATTTAATTCTCTTTTGCCATAACCCTGATAATTGCGAAGCGCCATAAATAATTAATATCGAGGCGGCAAAAATAAAACCCATAAATTTAACTGGCACGTTAAAATTATCTTTAAAGAGAATTGGCCAATACATGTTAATTGGCTGAACCGAAAAAGATAAAATAGCGGCAAAAGAAACAATGGACATTAAACGTTTGTTTTTAAAACCATAGAAAATACTGTCTTGAGCAATTTTTTTTACAGCTATCAATCTCCCTCCCTTGCTCTCTTTAATTTGACCCTCATCTTTTATAAATAAAAAGTTTGATAATAAAGCCAACAAAGAAAAAGCAATTACACTAAGCATCCATGGCCAAGCTAAATTAAATTGACCAACATAAGAACCAATAATTACCCCAATTAAAACCCCAATACTTCTAATTTCCGCTTTACGAAATAATCGATTGGAAAGATTTTGTCCTCCTTCTAAATTTAAAGCGTCAACCACCAAAGATTCAAGGGCTCCAGAAATACAAGTAGCTGCTAAAGCGCCAATTATTTCCGCTACTAGAAATTGCCAAAAATAATCTGACAAAAAATAAATTAAGAATGAAAACGAATAAAGCCAGAGACCAATAATCACTGAACGTTTTCTTCCGAAAAAATCTGCTATGACCCCGGTCGGAATTTCAAACAGAAAGTTAGCAAGCATGAAGCAACCGTTAATGAGGTTAATTTCGAGCAAGCTCAATCCTTTTTCAACTAAGAACAGTTGATAGATACTAAAGAAGAAGCTAATCGCTAATCCTTGAAACAGCATGAAAATGCCATAATTCCTAATAATCTTTTTCATCACTACCTATTTAGATTGTTAAATAACAAAGAACCATTCCCTCTCTATGGAAATGGTTCTTAGAAACATTATCTGCCTTTATTTATATATCTATATAATCTTTTTAGGGTAACATTTATAAAAATCATTTCCATAGTTCTTAATCCAAGCCATTGGACTGACAAAAACGCCGGCTTCTCTTAAGTCGATGAAGGAAATTAGATTTTTATAGATGTTTTTGTTCATATATTTAATTCTACTATAGTATACGTAGAAAACTAAATTTTGTTACATATTAGCTAAAGCTTTAATTAGCCGTAGCTTTAAAACTAATCTTAAGTTTAGCAATCTCGTCGACACCAGTAAAGAAATCAAAGTCAGGTAGAAATAAATCAAAATTACCATAAGTTAAATCAGCACTAATTACTCCACTAAAGGTATTTTCATCACTCCAATTCATGGTGCCAATAAAAGTCATAGTTTGGGTAACTTTAGCAATTGTGATATTACCAGTAATTTCAACTGGCAAGTCCTGGTTAAGAACTAAATCGCCTTCAAGACCGGAAATTGTATCTGGCTTGAAAACAATAAACTCATTCCCTTCCTCATTAGCTTTTAAAATCAAGTTAGCAACATTATTATCGCGGGCACTAATATCAGTTTTAAATGATTTAGCGTCTAATTTAATTTCCCCACTAATTACTTCAAAATCTCCCTCAGTATTCATTACAACATTACCACTAAGAGAGTGACTTTTACCAACAACATTAGTTGGAACTCCTCTTAAAATTTCATTGATACTGTATTCTACTTCAGACTCTTCTGAAATTAAAAAAAAGTTTCTTACAACGTCTTCATAAACAACCTCATCTTGAACTTTAGTATCATCGTCTATCATCTTAGCATTGTTATCATTATTTTTATTAAATATTGAACTACAACCAGTAACAAATAACGCCAACACTAAAACAGAGGCAATACCAATTTTTTTTTTCATATACTTTTCTCTTTAATTTATTATACTAGTATTATAACAAATTTAGATTAATAATTCCAAATAAAAAGCTCGAAATTGTTAGTTTCGAGCCATTATTCAATTGAGAATATCTCTACCACATCTTTATCGGCTACAATGACAGGAATATTTGTTATAGCTAATAATTTTTCAGCCATAGCCATATCTATGATATTCAACTGTTTTTGAATACTTGCTCTTTTAGCGAGCCCGCGTATCAAAAAAGGTGCGCTCTCATAGAATTGTTCGTCCGCATTTTTTTCGAACAGGAACTTTTCAAAGACATTACCGAGCTTATAGTCAATATTGACAACGGCAATGATATAGTTCTTTGAAGACAGTTTAAGATCTTTCATCAAAGTCTTATAACCTAAGATTTCATTGATATTAAGATCAAAAGTCTGAATTAATTCTAAAACAATAGCATTCCGTTTCATCTTTTTCTTATTTTTTTCTTATCAAATGTACTTCATATAATTAATTGTAGTACAAAAAATTATTTATCACAAAATTTAAGCCTGTGCATAACTTATGACTTAGGTATTGACTTATTTTAAATTATGTGATATAGTACCTTGTTGAATATAAAATATAATAATATTTAACAAATATAAATATATGCAAAAAAGTCAAAAAACAAGAAAGTTTTTAAGAATTTTTACTATAATAGCTGTAATGTTGTCATTTTTACCTTTACCCGCGACTATAATCCCTACCGTTAAGACAGCTGAGGCAGCCGCTAGCAACCTAATTTTTGATGGCAGCTTTAACAAGGATATTAATAAATCATGGTTTTTCTGGAGTGGCGAAAATTCAAACAGAAAATACGTTTTAGCTCGTAGCTATGAAGCCCCTTTTGGCTTCGGTCCCTATTCTTTATCAATTACTGCTACTGGAGCAAACCCAAGCATGTATGATGCTGGTATTACTTCTTTAGACACTAATCGTTTTGAGGTTAGTGCTGATAAGAGTTATATTTTATCGTTTTATATCAAGGCTTCAACTCCAACTACAGTAAATCTACATTTAGAAAGTGGCGAAACTTATGCAGCAGTTACCGATACTCAAGCAATTAATGCAACTACAAGTTGGACAAAGCAACAGCTTATTTTAACTCCAAAATCAAATGGCCTTGTTTCTTTAGTGTTTGCTGTTGGCTCTTTAAATGATGGATCTACCTTATACCTTGATAATTTAAACCTCTTCGAAAATGATGCTAACTTAAAAACAATTAAGATAGCTGGCTATATCGGTAGTAGTAAATCAATTGTTATAAATAATGGTAACCTCTTCTCTCTTGAAGACTTAAAAATTGAATTACCTTATATCGATGCTCAAACTGGAACTGTTGGCACAAAAAAATTCTCTCCAAATAGTAAAAAAAGTTCAACCATATACTTTGAAATGCCAGAACAGACCTTTAGTGGTATCGGTAAAATTTATGCCGCTAATAATGAAATCGGTCAATTTAACTACGAGGTTCTTCTAAAATTAAAAGAGGTCAGTCCTAATCCAGTTCTAGTTGATGAAGATTTAGTAATTTATGGCACTGGCTTTCATCCAGAAAAAGAGAAAAATTTCATTGTCTTAAAAGCAATGAATGAACAAGGAAAAATAGTTGAAAAATGGATACAACCATACATGGTTGATAATAAATTATCTTACATTGTTGTTAAATTACCATTAGGCGTTACTAACGGCCAACTTAGCGCTCGTAGTTATTATAATAACCCTGAAGGCGCTGGCGTTGAACTTAAATCAAATACTGTTAGTTACGCAATTAAACCAATTATTTATAGCCTAGCTTGGAGTAAGCCTGGCTACGAACAAATCGGTGATAAAATTACTATTACTGGTAAAGGCATAATCAACTCGCCAACAGTTTATTTCTATGATGAGACTGGAAAATTAATTTCTAGTGCAAGAGCGACTGTTTTACCAATTACTGCAAATAGTGCCAATGAAACAATTGAAGTAGTAACTCCAAGACAATTAAATAAACTTCAAGTTACTGTTAAAGTTGGTAGTTATGAATCTGATAAGGCTGATGCTTTAAACTATACTGCTCGTCCAATCTTAAAATCAATTCAAGCAAGTAAATCTCGTCGTTTGTCAGAAAACAATGCTCAAATAGTTGCCACTAAAACTGGTGATACTATCAAATTGATTGGTCAGGGATTTAAGGGTAGCGAAAGTACCTATGTAGAATTTGCTGGTTTAAATAATCAAGTCATTAGAGCTTACGTTCCTCTAGAAAAGATTGATGTTAATGGTAATTATTTAGAACTTGTGGTTCCAAAAGGGGCGCAAAATGGCCAGGTATTTGTTGAAATCAACGGACAGAAATCAAATCCGATCCCAATGGAAATAATTCCTCACATAATTTCTTCCACCCCACTTATTCCTAGCCCGGGAGAAGAAATGACTTTCTGGACTAATGGCGTTGGTTTAGATAAAGAATTAGCAACAGTTCACTTTCAATTAAATACTAAAGAAATTGTCAAAGTTAAACCAACTTCTTTAACTGAGTCTGGACAAGGAGATGTTATTGTTAGAGTATTAGTGCCAAAATCAATTTCTAGCGATAGCTCAACTATTAAACTACAATATGGAAACTGGCTTAATGTTGAGAGCTACAACCTAGAAACTAATCCTCAAATTGACAGAGCTTCGGTAGATATGAGTACTAAAATATTAATAATTCAAGGACACGGCTTCTCTACTGTAATAGATAATAATAAAATTAATTATAAATTTGCTGATGGAACCATTGTTAATCCTAAAGCTACTATAGTAAGCGTTCAAAATTCTAACGAGGGACAGGAAATTAAAATTAAAATTTTAGATGATTATTACTATGGTTCTGTCAGTGTCACTGTTGGTAATAATACTAGCAACGAAGTAAATATTGGCCCAGCAGTTGTTACTCGGATTGAAAGAAGAGTACAATTTGTGGCGGCGGAAAATAGAGTGATGGGCGTCTTATATATTAGCGGTCGAAATTTCGGTCCTAATGGTGATGTTAAAGTTGGAAATACTTGGGCTAAAACTCATTACCGCAGTAATACTTTTATTATCGCTGTTGTTGAAGAAGGCCAAATTAATCAAAACCCTATCATAGTAACTAAAGCTCAATAACACTAAATATTGAAATCGGAAATAAAAAAGAAGCTTTTAATTTTATTAGCTTCTTTTTTTAATTCGCGCCCTATACGGGCTAGGCAGAATTAGGAACAATAAAGATATGGGCATAATTATTTATGCCATCTTTCACTGAGATAATTTTGCTCTCAGGGACAATGGAAATATGGAGACCATGACTATCAGCTTGCACAATAGATCCTATTAGTTTCGAATCGCCATTTTTTGGCGAATGAAAATTTTTCAGCAAAAATACTAAAAAATTTTTCTCATCTTGTAAAAAATAACGATACTTCAAACAAAACCATCTTATTTGAGATTTGTTCAAAGCAGCTCTGTTGTAATCAGGAGAAAGCTTAGAAAAAGCTTGAAAGATGCTCATATCTTTTTCCGCTTGATAAGCCTCTACCTTAATTTCCTCTGTCGGAGATGTATGACCACCTAATATGGAAATAATATCCGCCTCCCAGTGACTCGTTGAAAAATATTTAACTGTTTTAGCGTAGTCAACACAGGGACAAATCCCGGATAACGCTTCAATTGTTAAATCATCTGCTAATTTCTTGAAATACAATTTATCGAAATGCTGACTTTTTTCAGCAAAAAATCGTTCAAGAAATAAAGAAACTTCTTGCGATTCATCATTGATGTTTTCTAAATATTCTGATGATAATAATCCTTTCTCGTGAGATACGCAAACAACATCTCTAAAAATCGCTACAAATTCTTCGATTTTTTCCATTTCACTTTTTTTATTAATCTCATTCATTTTTCTTGCCCCTAAGGGACTTGTTAAATTACTACTAAGATAAGTATAGCACATCGGCAAAATTAATGTTTAATTGATTTTTTACCTTCTTAGTGATAAATTTAAATTATCACTTGATTTAAAGCTATAATAATATTAGTCCTTAATCAAAATATTTGACAATATTTAAATGAATACTAATAAAAAAAATTTATTAATTACCCTAGCCGATAAGAATTACGTTGCTCAAGCTAAACAATTCTTTGCTTCGGTTTTTTTTAATTCTGGTTGGCAAGGTGATTATATGCTTCTAACTGATGACATAAGCGAAGAAGATAAAAATTGGTTTGAGAAAAAAGGAATAATTGTTTATAGCCCCCCGCTTCTTACCCCCTTATCTTTAACCCCAAGACACAGCCCCCTACTTCTTTCAAAACTTTATTTCTTTACAGAATCTTTTAAAGAAAGCTGGAATACTATTATTTTTTATGATTGTGATGTTATTGTACGTGGATCTTTAGACAGTCTTTTAAAATATCAGGGCTTCAGCGCGCCTTCTGGTGATCATTTTCGATTAGAAGATGAATATAATTTCGAGGAGATGTCTCAAGAAATAAGAGAAAAAATAGACCCCAAAAAACCATCCTTTTGTGCCGGCGCCTTTACTTTTAAAACTAAGATAATAACAAAAAATACCTTTAGAGAGCTATTTGAAATGTTTAATAATAATAAAAAAATATTTAAAAACGGTGATGAGGCTTTATTTAATCTCTATTTCTACAATAACTGGAATACAATACCCGCTGCCTACAATGATCCGATTAATTTATTAAAAATTAAATATAAAATTAAGGAAAAAAGAACTAAGTCTATTGCTATTCATTTTATTTATTTACCCAAACCATGGGACAAAGAAAGTTCGTATCATAGTGAATGGCAAGAGAATTTAAAACTTGCAGAAAATATTAATCTAGCTAACAGACCAAAAGCTAAGAGAGAAATTAAAAACTATGAAATTATTTTATATAGAATTTATATCTGGTTTAAAAAACGAGAGGCAAAAATAAATAAAAAAATTTCTCTTAAAAACCCTCTTTTAAAAGTGGATAAACAAATCGGCAAAATTGGTTTAAAAATAAAAAAAATAAGCCCAAAATTATATAATATAATTAGGCTTAAAAAAAATTAAAAAATATATGATTTATTTATTATTTAATTTCTTAATAAAATTATAAGCACGAGGTGAAAAGAATTTAATTAATTTTCCAGTTAATCCTAGTATTCTACGAATAATGGTAAGGAAATAAAACTTTATCCTTATTTTTTTTAAAAAATTAATAGTAAATGTTTTTAAATTAGTAATCAACCTATCGTCTTCATTTCTGGCATGAAAATAATTAATCAGACCTTCGTGAAGTTTTGGTTTTGAAGACGCCCACTCATAACAACCATCCCCGTTTATTATTAAATCCTTCTTCGGGTCAAATTCATATTTATCAAGTAATTTACAAGTCTGTTCATATTTTCGATTCATCATCTTGCCATGAAAAATGTGAAACATAGTAACTCCCTCTAAATAGCAAATACCAAAATTCCCTCTTCTTGGTGATAATTTTGCGTACCACTCATCAATATCAACCATTAAAGCTTCTGATAAATGAAATCTTTCCTTTAAATCTTTAGCCCTTGAATCTTTATACAAAAAAGCGTTAGCCATCACCATATCGCCACTACAAATAATCATACGATCATAAAAGCCGGCTTTTTCATATACTTCCCTTCTCGCGCACATTCCAAAAACAGCAAGAAATATTAATTTCCACATCATTGATGGTTGATAATAATTATTTATCACTCTGTTTCGATATGAAAAAAGATTATTCAATTTCTCATTCTCCCCTTTAAGAATTTTCTTTGACTCTTTTTTTGTTAATCTTATAGCTTGAGAAAATGGTTTAACAATCGGATATTTTTCAAGTAAAATTACAACCTTCTTCGCCCAGTCATCATCTAAAATTATAATATCCGCATCAAGCCAAGCGATTTTGTCACAATCATTTGGCAAATTTTCTAAACCAATATTTAAAAGTCTTTCTTTTTGCCAAAGAATTGAGTTACTTCTTACTTGAAGAAGAATATCAGCATCTTCTTTATTTAAATTAAAGCCCTGTTTTTTAAAGGCGCATTCAACAGTAATAAGATTAACGCCTTGTTTTTTTAAAGTTTTTTTAAAGAATAAATAATTTTCTCTTTTATCTTTTATATCTTCCGGATTATAATAACTAGTAATAACCCAAAAACTTCCCGGTAATTTTTTATAGTCCTCGGGCTTACTTGCTTTGATTATTCCCTCAATTTTATTATTATCTTCCATGATATTAGTTTAAGATTTTGATTTAGAAATAATTTTCTTTAACACTTTATACATCCTCGGCGACAGCTTCTTAATATTTTGACCAACAATACCAACGCCCCTATCAATACCAAGAACTAGAGATTGTATTTTTCTCTTAGAAATTTTCTTAAAAGATTCATATATTCTTTTAGCTCCTGGCTTTAAATTAAACCAAATTTTATTATCTTCGTTTCTTAATTTAAAATATAAAGCGACGGCATTATGAAATTCATTTTTATCACTTCCCCATTCAAAGCATTGATCATCATTAAGCTTTAAATCATTTCCTGGCTCATAGTCGTATTTTTTTAGCATAACCTGCCTTTCTTTGTAGCTTCTATTTGAAGTCAAGCCATGAAAAAGATGTAAGGCCTTAGTATCTAAAAAGCTTATATTAAAATTTTCTCTACCGTTTTTAATATCTCTATACCAATTATTTATATCTTGTTTTAAGGCTTCTGAGAAATATTCTGAAATATCAAGATCCTCTACCTTAGGATTTGAATTTATAAAGGCATTAGTCATTATTAAGTCACCGCTTCCTAAAATCATTTTGTCATAAAAACGTACATGCTCAAAGATTTCCCGGCGAGCGCACATTCCTAAGACAGCGAAAAAAACTATTTGTCTTTTTAGGGTTAAAGAATAGTACTCATGAATATCATCTGAATTAAAAAAGCCAAATTTCTCCAAACTCTCCCCGTTGATAATTTTTTTACTATCTTCTTTAGTTAATCTTAATGCTTCAGAAAATGGCTTAACAAAATGATATTTATCTAATAATTTAGCGGCTTCATTTGCCCAATTATCATCTAAAATTACTATATCAGCATCAAGCCAAGCAATCTTATCGCAATCTTGAGGTAAATTATCAAGAGCAATATTAACTAACCTTTCTCTTTGCCAAAGAATTGAATTACTTCTTACTTGAATAAGAATATCAGCATCTTCTTTGGTGAAGATATGTTTTTTCTCTTTAAAAGCACACTCTACTGTTATTAGCTTTAAACCCTGCTCTTTTAATTTATTCCTGAAAAATTTATAGTTTAAAAGCTTATTTTTAGAATTATTAGGATTAAAAAAAGTCGTAATAACATAAAAATTATCAACTAATTTTATATCATCTTTAGTTTCTACTAATTTATCTAACATTGTTTCTGGTTTATAACAAACATAAATATCCTCTCGAATTAAGGAATATTTTTTAATTAATTTATTGCTTAAGGTTAAAGAAAATTTATCAGGCTTCACTATAAAACCAGCCCCTTCTAAGCGTTTTTTATAGTCTTGTCCATATTTTCTCAGATGGTCTTTCTGACCAAACATCTCCTCCCTCATATTTGGGTCAGTTATTGTTTTATCCTCCAGCGTTTCTTCAAAATCAGAAAGAGGAACTTGTAATATTGCAAATCCTCCAGGCTTAATAACTCTTAAAATCTCTTGCATCGCTTTATTATCATCATCAACGTGCTCTAAAACGTGCGAACAAAAAACAATATCAAAAGTATTACTTTTAAATGACAAACCCATTAAGTCTTCGACCCTATCGGCTGCTAAGAAATTTTTATCAACGGCGAGGTAGTTAATGTTTTTATAAGATTTAAAATATTTCTTCAATGATTTCTCAGGCGCTACATGTAGAAGGTTTATTACCTCTTTTTTCGGCAATATTTTTTTTAAATAAAAATAATAAAGTCTATGCCTTTCTGAGCTGTGACAATTAGGACAAAAGGCATTTTCCCTTCTTATAACTCCAAAAGGTAAAAATTCATTAATCCGAAGTCTGCAGAGTGGGCAAATAACAAAACTATTATTTAACCCAAAAAAAGGTTTGATATAATATTTCAACAAATATTCCATCCTTCTATTCTTTTTATCCATAGCAGAGCTCAATTTAATGCGAGAATAGGAGCTAAACTTTTAACTCTTTTTTAACCTCCTCAATAATTTTCGATAAGTCCCAATCGCTTTTAACAAAATATCTAAAAGATGAATAACTTAAAGCGGTAGAAATTCTATTGGCATCACTAAAATTAGTTAACATAAAGACTGATAAACTTTTTCCCCAAGAAGTTTTACGCATAGCTGCTAGCATTTCTAAACCATCCATCTTTGGCATAGCAATATCACAAATAATTAAGTTCGGTAGATTATCTTCTACCATTTTTAAGCCAAGTCCGCCATCGTGAGCTTCAATAACATTAAAACCTTCATCCTCTAAGCCAGCTCTTAAGGCAGAGGCTAAACTTAAATCATCTTCAACTATTAATATTTTTTTAGACATAAATTTACAATAAGGATAACTTAATTAATTTTATATTTTTTGTTTTTTTTAATAACTTCCGGAACCTTATTTTCCTCTAAAGACAAAGAAAAACAGAAAGTTGAACCCCACCCCTCTTTAGATTCAAACCAAAGTTCCCCATTATGAGCACGAACTACTTCACGAGCGATATATAGACCAAGTCCGGTGCCATTACTATTTTGCAAAGACGCATTACTAGCTCGAAAGAATTTAGAAAAAATATTTTTTTGTTGCTTCTCGGGGATACCAATTCCTTGATCAGTAACACAAATGGTTGCCTGTTTTTTTTGTCGCGAGGCGCTAATAGTTATGACCTTACCCTCGGCAGAATATTTCGTTGCATTAGATAAAAGATTAAGTAGAACCTGACGAATCTTATCACGATCAGCAAATATGACAAGGTCCTCAGGAATTTTATTATTAATTTTCAACTTTTTATTATTAATCAAAAAGGCATTCTCCTGAATAACGTCTTGAATAATTTCAGCTATTTTAAATTTCCCTAACACGACTTCAAATTTACGACCAGTTTCAATATGGGAAACATCTAATAAATCATTAACAAGTTTAATCATCCTTTGATTACTTTCATTTATTTGATTTAAAAAATTAATCTGCTTATCGTTAAGATTCTTCTCTTTATTTTTTAATAACAATTCATTAAACCAACGAATGCCAGTTAAGGGGGTGCGTAACTGATGGGAAGCAATACCAATAAATTCCGATTTAGCTTTATCAAGTTGTTTTAAAGCCTCATTTTGTTCCTTTAATTTTTTAGTAGCCTTAACAACTTCTTTTTTAAGAGAAATATTAAACTCAGCCATCTTCTTATACAATAAAGCATTTTCTAAGGAAATGCCAATCTGTGAAGCAATGGACTCTAAAACTTGGTTATCTCTATCATTATAACTTTCATTAGACTCTTTAGGACCAAAAATCATCACACTACTTAAACGATCTTTTTTAATTTTGATTGGCACTAACAACTGGATGCTTAAATTTCTTAACCCGACTAAAATATCATGATTTTTTTTACGCAATAAAGGGGTTATAGTATTAATACTTAGCGGTTTATTATTAAAAAAAATTTTTTTAAATAAACAGTAGTCCCATTTAATGGGATTAGGTTTAAAATTAAAACCATAATTATAAAGGACTGACCAGGATTTTTCTTTATAATTATAATAAATCACAGCGACCGCCTTACTATTAAAGGCCTGACGCAAAACATCGACAGTTGAAGAAAAAATCTGAGAAATATCCAAAGAAGATCTGAGACAATTATTCAGCTCAAAAATAACTTCATTAGCATCATATAAAGAGGAGAAGAAATATTTGTTCGATAAACGATAAAAATATTCTTTAACACTATAAAAAATTGGAAAGGCAAAAACAACAAGAGGCAAGGAAATTAAAAATAAATATCCCGGTAGAACACGATTAATATAAAGTAAAAAAATATAAATAGGACTAAGAACTTGAATAAGAGATAGGGTATAAACAAAATAGCGACGAGCAATAAGCTTTACATCCATTAAGCCAAAATAAACAATGGCATAAGAAATAATAATTGAAAAAATTAATGGTGCCGCTAAAGCAATTGGAAAAACAGCTATTCCATAAGCCGGAAAAAAACCAATTCCTCCCATAATATTTAGGGCCATAAAACCGACAACAAAATACTTAACTCTTTTTTTCTCTATCCGATTTTTATCTTTTTTATATTTTTTAAATAAAATCACTAAAAAGAAAGAAGTATATACCAAAAAGAATACGATAAATAAATTATGATAAAATTGAGCTATCGAATGATAACCCCATTTATAAAAGAAGACATCTTTAACAAAATAATCGGTGCGGCTAAGAATTAAGAACGCAAAGGACATTATATAAGCTAAACCTAGATAAATTCGCCTTTTTTTATTAAAATAAGTAATCGCTAAACCAAAATGGTATTGCAGTGATGGCCAAAATACTACACCAAAATAAATAAATCGATCCCAAAAAATAATTTGATTGGTATTATAACTGGCAAACATCATGAAACTGCCAATTAGCCAGAGATCCAAAATCAAAGTTAAAAAGAAAAAAATACGATTAACCAAATGCTTTTTATTGCGCAAAACAAAAAAACTCAAACCGATAATAAAAATCAGGCTCAATAAAGAAAACAACTGGCCAATTAAATTACCAACAATTAACATAGTTAATCAGATTAATACAACAATAATATTTTAACATTATTTTAGAAAATAAAAAAGGGAGACTAGGCTCCCTTTAATGAGAGTTAGCTCCCTTTAACCTGAAAATTCAAAAAATTTCATGTTCTGCGGCTCATAAAAATTTATCAGCGGAATTGAAAGTTCTTCTTTCACCAACAAACTTCTTAAGAGCTTCAGGTTATCTTCAGTCACTTCGAAAAAGTTTCTTGTGCTGAAATCCTCACCCGATTCAATCGCTAAACCAAGAAGTACTGCCTCAGTAAAACAACCAAACCAGAAGCCAACGGCCGGGAAATTTAAAATCTTTGACGGAAAATCATATTGAATTTCCTCTAAGAAAAAATCCCCAGTATCAAAGCGCTTAGTGCCTGAATTCAAGCTTTGAAAAACTTTAAACTTAATTCCCGGTGGCACAGCTACGTCCAAAATCACAGCCCCAGGAGCTAATTTTTTTTGCAAGATCTTTGGATCAATGTCATATTTATGAGAACAACTCAAAAATAAAACATTTTTCTCCGGTAAGTCTTCTAAAGCTTGGAAAGTCTTAACATGTTCTCCTAAGCCATCGAGCTTTTGCTCAGTGACTAAATTAACATTTTTAAATCCGCGATCAGTTAAATATTTAACAGAGATAGTTCCGAGGAAGCCAGCTCCTAAACAAGCAACTTGATCAATTTCAGGACGAAAATCTTTCGCGAAATAATCAATCGTTGTTAAATAGGAGATCATTGTAGCGGTATCCCCGATTGAAAAAATTATATTGGGATATAATTTTTTTACATCTTGTCCGAATCTCCCTGGTAACCTTTTGGTTGAAGCTGTGAAACATACAACCTTTACGCCTTGAGCTACGAGATATTCTAAGGCATTAAACATAAAATGCTTAGCCTTAATCATGCCCGTTTTATCTAATACTTCATTTGGCTGGATGTCCAGCGCAATTATTTCCCCCCGGACATCTTTAAATGAAAATTTCAAGGGCTTAAAAAAACCCTTATCTGGATCTGGCTCACCGAGCTCGGTGATTAAATCCCACCGATTGGCTGGCGAAATACTGTTAGCGATAATACCGATAACAGGCTTCTCTTTTTTAGTTTTTAATGTGCTCATTTTCTCTTTTTTTATCATGAACTTAATGTGTAAGTTTTTTATATCCTATTATAATAATTTTGTCAAGTAAAAAAAGATAGTATTGACAGGATATAAAATTAATGATATAATATCTTTTATACAAAAACTTAAAAAAATTAATAATTATGGATGCAAATCAATTAGCCTTGAATATCTTGGCTTTTTTTAGCGAAAATTTGGCTATAATTAGCCACGATGAAACTTCAAGAACCTGGGAAAGGGCATTTAAAAGAATTAGCCCTGTTTTAGAGGAAAAAATATTAATCATGGATAAACCAGCGACTGAAAAATCCCAGAAATTAAACAGTTTCCCCGTTCTCATTGCTGAAGAAAATTATCAAAGTTAAAAGGAGCCTTATAAAGCTCATTTTTTATTTTGTTTTATTTTGTTTTATTTTTTTCATAATTTATAAGATCCGCAATTTTTTCGGAATTGAAGAGAAAAAATAAAGGGATTTCCATGATTTTTTTAAACCATATTCTAGAAATTGCCAGAATTTCTACCCTTTTCAAGCTTAACTTTTTCTTGTCCATTTTTTTATTATTTTTTTGATTAATGCTGATAGTGATATTAAGTTTTTAAAGTAACAAAAAATAATACCATTATAATATTATTTTATCAACTAATAATTTATATTTAAGCTCCAAAAACACCAACCCGCTCCCATTTTTGCCAAGCAACCGTTTTATTTTTTATTATCTTAATAATACTTTTTACCAAGGCAACATATTCAATAAAATCAACAAAATAGAAAACTAACCAAGCAATTGGCGCCCAAAAAATCACATCTTTGTTTTCGCGCCACTTAACATCAGTTATGATTTGTAAAAAAATAATAATTGATAAAATTGAAACCACAACAATTAAAGGAATAAAATCTCCTGATAAAAAAGTATAAACAAAAAATACTGGCAAAAGAATAACTTCAAAAAATAATAATATTTCTGAAAACAAGGCTACGGGCAAAATTAAAAAACTTAAAAATTTACTATGCTGACCCTTAATCTTAAAAAATAAATTTTGATATTTTAGAAATGTTTTTAAACGTCCGTATTTCCAACGCAAGCGCTGTTTAATCAGACTTTTTAAATCAGACGGCACTTCAGTATAAAAAATGGCATCAGCGGCATAACAGATCTTGTAACCAGAATTTAGAATGCGCGTTGAATACTCAATATCTTCAGTAATAATTTCTTCATCAAAATACCCTAATTTTTTAAATATTGTCTTGCGATAAGCCGCGGCAGCGCCACCGACAATGTAAACAGTATTAAGGATAGAATCAGAGCGCTTAAAATAAAACCCGTATAGATATTCTAATTTTTGGATAGCGCCAATAATTTTCTGATTATTACCAACTCGAACATTACCTGCTGACGCCATAACTTCTTGATTAGAAAAATATTTAGCTAAATTAGAAATGGCTTTAAAATCTAGCACACAATCTGCATCCGAAGTAATAATAATTTCTCCCTCAGCTTTCTTAATACCTAAATTCAAGGCCGATGATTTACCGCCATTTTCTTTCTTAAAATATTTAATTGTAATAGCTCCTTTATAACTATTAATAAATTCTTTAACTCTTAATCCAGTCTTATCAGTAGAACCATCATTAACAATAATTATTTCAAATTTTTTATAATCACTTTTCAAAACAGATTTAATAGTGTTAACAATTCCAACCTCCTCATTCCAAGCTGGAATAATAAAAGAAACTAAGGGCTGATAATTTTTATTATTATTTTTTAACACTCTTTTATTAACATAATTATGCCAAGGGACAATTAAAAGATGAATAATGTATTTAGTTAATAAGGGAATAAATAAAATAAACATTATCGGTCTAATATGCTCCCAACCCTGAATGTCCCGTGGTTCTTGAGAAAAGCCAAAAATAAAAACTAGCAATGATAGTGCATAGAGGATAACTAATAAGATAATTTTGTTAATTGTCTTCTTTTTCATAATAATATTTAACACAATATTATATCATAATATTTTATATTTGTCAATAGTTTTTGCGATATGCCTATAAATTGGTGCTAAAAGTGCAATATGTGTGTACCTAAAACATCCAAATAGTTCAATAGCTTGGAAACACTTAAGGCTAAAAGCATTATAATCAAAATTTGAGCTTAACGAGGCGTCTTCCCTTTAATATTTTTAGCCCTTAAATAATTCATCGTCGCGCTTAAAGCTTTTCTCTCTATTATATTCAAGTCGTTTTTAGCCAACTCATAAATCTTCTCTAAAACATCTAGACCAGCATTTGTATCTTCAATCATTTCATCCCTTTTAAATCTAGAAATATAATTTTCTAAAACATTAAATAACTCTGAGCCATAAAGAGAAGACGTGGCCTTATTTTCATCATTTACAACATCTTCTACTTTTTCTAATTGAGTCGCCAAAAAAGAGCTAGCTTGAATACTGTTTTCCACCTTGCTTAAATCAAGCTTGCTAAGCGGAGAATACCAATAAGCCTCTAAAATTTTAGTTATTCTTTTTAGGTTGTCATTATTAATATTATAACTTAATAAATTGTTCAGAGCCTCTTCCAATCTACCATTACTTAGCTCTTTCAATTCCTCTTCAGAAAGAGTATCAAATTGCGCCTCTATCTCATCAAGAGTTTTAATAGATTCTTTTTCTTTTTCGGCTTTAATTTTTTCAAATTCCGCTTCCCTTTCTTCTATACTTGGGGTTGAAACAGCATCATTTATTTCTTTACCAAACTCCGAGCTTGAACCACTTGGAGTACCGTCAACAAATACCATACGCGCTTCCCCTTTATCACCCGGCCACAAAACAAAAGAACAACCATGAGCGTCTTTCGTCGTCGCACTCTTCCCTGATATTTTATAGCCCTTTAAATAACCACTAGCAATATTAGCTTTTCTAAGTAATGAAGTAGTAAGAAGAGCAAAATCAGCACAGACTCCGGCAAACTTTTTAGAACCTTTATTAATTCCTGCTTCTTTCAATTCTTGCGCTCGAAGCTGCATAATATCTATTACTTCTGATATATTCTTATCTTTTTTCATTTCCCTTACTTCAGAATTTTTATCATCATAATAACTATTATTTCTGACATAATTTTCAATTGCTATTAATTTTTCTTTAGGTGATTTATCTTTGATTGAATAGATAAATATTTCAAGTTCTTCATTTAAATCCGAGATACCCTCTACTAATGATTCTTTTTCTTCAACACTATCTAAAAACTTCTCATAATTTTTTTCGCTTATATTTTCAAGGGGTTTAAAAGCTTCGCTCATTTTGAAAGAATAAACAATTTCTTTGACCGCCTCGCTACTGGTACAAGTTACTTCTTGTAAAGCATTAACTTGAATATTTAAATTAATTTCAGTGCCATCAGCTCTAATTCCCTTAACTCTTTCCGGGATAATTCTGGCTTCCAGTGGTTTAGGTAAACTAATATTAAAACTGTTTCCAACATTTAATAGTGTATTAGTTATTTCTTTAAATGGAGTATTTACTTCTTTACCCACGTTAAACTCTATTTTACTCCATTTACCATCTCGGTATTGACCAAAAATATTATTAGCAAACATGGCAGATATATTTTCCCGTAATTTAAAAACTTCAACCGGTTTTTTTCCTCTTTCAGTTCCTCCACCATCGCCGCCTTCATAGGTACCAGCCGAACTACGATTTTCAAGATTCGCGTGGCGTTCTTGAGAATCCGTTGCTTCAGCGCCGCTCCTACCCGAGCCTCTACCGAATCCCATTCTAGTCCAGAAACTATTAATCGCCTCGGGATTATTTTGTTTTTTTTCTTTTTTAATATTTTCTAATACCTCGGGAAAAAGTTTGTAAATAATTCTACTAGACAACAAACTAAGCGATCTGTCTTTCTTGGCGGGCATAATATCAAGAAGAAGTTCTTTACTACTATTTAAAGCGCCCGATAGTATATTAGCTTGGCTATCAGTGATAGAACTAGCTTCATCGCTTTCATGCTCTTCTAAATATTTATCAATATCTTTTAAATTGGGCTTATGGATTAGGTTAAGTAATTCCAACTTCTTTTTCTTCCTCTTTCTCTTCTCCTCCAAGCATTTCATCAACTTCTATAATTTCATTAGCCTGATTATCAACTTGGTTTTGACTACTAACATTAAGTTGATTCTGAGAACGTTGATTAAGAAAATAAGCAACTATAGCTAAGAACAATAAACAAATAATTAGTATGAGAATAATTTTTTTTCTTGTTTTTTTCATCGTGTTTTTCGGTTGACTAATAAGGCTAAGAAGCAATATTGTTTGTCTATTATAGCATTTAAATGCCTGTTTGTCACGGCCTTCAGCTTCGCTATCAATATGGGGGGTATCGTAAAGATAAGTAAATAACAATATTAATTAACGACTCTAAAAAATTCCTTTAGGCGACGCGGTATGAAATCCAGAAGGAACAATATCAACATCCTTGTCTAAACAATATGTCAAAGAATAATTTTTATCATTTATATATGTATATTTATATTCATAATTCACGGAGCAAATATCCGTTTTGCCCTCTTTCGCAGAAGGTACTTTAGTGATATATGTATTACCATTAAAAGCTACGGGCTGACCTGTAATAATATTTTCTGGATATTTACCAGCGTCGTTATAGTAAAGCTCTAACACAACCAGAAGTATCTTGATGTCAGATAATGTAACTGAATCTCGATCTACTGGTTGTTGTGCTTGTTTTATTGCTTCATTCATTTTTTTACAATCATCATCTAATTCAGGATAATCATCTCCCAATACTTCGCAAGGATTCATATTCCCGTTTGCAAAGGCCACGGCAACTAAGCACGTGCCATAAAAAGAGCGCTCTTTTATGTTACTGCAAATAGCGACATCTTTTTTCGTAATTGCTAAATCTCTATAACACTCATCACTTGAACAAGTTTTGTCCGTTGAAGTTTTTAGTGCTGTCTCAGGTTTTGTAATCACTTTTTCTTCTGATGCTTCTGGCAATGACGGAATGGCTTGATTAACATTTTTTTCTATTAATTTTCCATCCCCTAAAGGATTATAGCCACCCTTAACTTCTTCGCCGTCTGAATATCCGTCACCATCAGTATCAGGATTTAAAGGATCAGTTTTATAAATGTTTATTTCATCATAATCTGACAAACCGTCTCCATCTGTATCAACTTTATTTATTGTTACGGGTGTTGAATCTGGGGTTGTAGCATAACCAAACCATTTTGCCTCATCTATATCATCGGATAAAGCAACTTCTCCTGTTGCTGGCTTAAACCTATAACGACCATAGACTCCTTTTAAAATATCATTACTTACGGCTATCCACCCAACTTTTCCAAATGAGCTCTCCCAAGGATAATCATAATTTTTAACTAAATTAACTAAGGAAATCTGTAAATTATCAGCATTTACACTACCATGCTTAAAATAACCAATCATAAATTCACAAGATTTATCTAAACTACATTGCATAGCTATTAGTTCACGGTTATTATCAGTCTCATTTTCATGTCCACTGAATTCTGACTGATATGGGTTATCTTTTATCTCGTATTTTTTGTTATAAGTAACGAATAAATTTTTATTAATATCATTTGAAAATTTTTCATTACTTAAAAAAATGGCAGTATAGGCAATGTAATTTTCATCGCTTAAATATTCAAATTCTATTCTCTTCAGCATTGCGTCTGGGCCAATCTTGTCAAAGGCTAGTTTTTGAGCCTCTTGAGCAAAATCCTGTAAATCGATAATAGTTTTTGCTTCTTGATAAACAATCTCAGTTACTACTTTTCGATCACTTGTTTTATTTTCCGATGGGTTTAAATCATCTTGAGTTGTTTCATCGCTAGTAATTATGACATCCGATTCAAGGGCTGCTTTTTTAGAAATTGAACAACCACTTAATAACATGACTGGCATCAAGACAAGTATTAACAAATACGTTTTTTTATTCATACGAGAAAATTTAAAAATAGTAAATTGAAATCACTAATATTTTATCATATATTACAATCATTTCATATATTAATTTTCATGCTATAATATTAAGCTATGTTGCTAAATATTATTACTCAATCTGATTGGTGGCTTCATCTTTTGGTTAGTTTTCTACTATGGGGCATTTTGTATATTGTTGAAGGAAAAATTTTAGGACGGTCTTTTAAGACTTGGATGGTTTTAGGACAGTTACTCACTGCTAATTTAATTGATCTCGATCATTTATTTTCCTGGCCGATTTATCAAGCCGGACGCTGTAGTCTTAATAATCACTTTCTTCACTCTACTAATTTTTTGCCAGTTTATGCCCTGGGCTTACTGAGTCGTTTTCGTTATTTTTTCTTGGGAATTTTAGTTCACTTTTTAATTGATTATTTAGGTTGTCTTGATTTTTGGTGGTTTTAATTTTTTTCCTATCTAAATTATAGTAAAGCCTTTATAAAATTACTCATATAAGAAAAAACCGGTAAGTTGCCCTACCGGTTTAAAATGACTATTTAATCTTAATTACTAACTACTTTTAATCTTCATCTCCGTACAGTTCCTCTTCGCCAACGAAAATCGTCTCCTCGGGACCAGGCCCGACGGAAATAATTCTCAGCTCGGCCGACTCAACTTCTATGAAAATGAATTTCAGAATGTTTTTCAGATTTTGAGGCAAGTCGGCATATTTGCGAACGCCACGAATATCTTCATCCCAGCCATCAAATTCTTCATAAATTGGCTTGCAGTAATAGAGGAAATATGGATCAACAATGGCAGTGGAGATAATATCTCCAAACTTTATAACTTTATCACCGTAAACATAGTCTTCACCAGTATACTGATAACAGCTACAAATTTTTATTTTCTTCAATCCTGTAAGCACATCAAGCTTGGTCATGATGATTTGATTTGCTTCACTCCGTAAAGAATGACGTAATAATGGCAAATCAAGCCATCCTATTCTTCGTGGCCTACCGGTAGTCGCCCCATATTCATGACCGACGCGACGTATTGCAATACCCTGAATAAATTCATTCTCATGATTGATATCGCAATTAGCATAAATTATTTTTTCATCAGCGCCAGCCCCAGGCGTGCCACACCAAATTTCTGATTCTTCTCCGCCATTTTCACTTGGAAATGGTCCACTACCAACCCTGGACATGTACAAGCCCTTAATTATGCCAAATGGCAAATCGACGGAAAACATTTCTAGCCCTGCCCCCTTCATAAGTCCTTGAATAGAACAATCAGAAGAGGTGACGTATGGATAGGTCCCATAATCAACACTTAAAAGATAACCTTGAGCGCCTTCAAGAAGAATGTTATATCTGTCAACCGAATCTTGGAGGAATTCATCCGTGTTAGTAATGTAGGGTTGCAGTATTCTGCCATAGGCCAAATACTTTTCGGCAATTGCCTTGATGTTTAAGCCGCCTTCTTTATTGCTGAATTCGCCGTTTTCCAGGTGCTCATGAAGCATAATAGTATCAATACTCTCAGGATGATAAGTTTGCAATAATCGGTTAACATATTCTATGTTCTTAGTCAGCTTACGCCGAAATAAATCAGGATTAAGCAAATCATTAACCGAAATGCCCCGACGCGCAATAAAATCTGCATAACAAGGACCTATGCCCTTACCAGTAGTGCCAATTTTTGTCGAACCCGCTCTTGCTTCGCTTAAACGGTCAAACAGAATATGATAAGGCATAATCACCTTAGCATCCTTAGAGACTTTAAGATTCTTACATGGAATTCCTTTGCTTTGCAAAAGAGTAGTCTCATCAATCAGCGTCTTCGGATAAATGACCGTGCCGCTTGCGATGACATTAATTTTACCATTAACGTCATGAACAATTCCCGAAGGAATGAGGTGAAAAATCATTTCTTCTCCATTGAAAATTATGGTGTGACCAGCATTATCGCCACCAGTACAGCGCACGATAATGTCTGCCCAATTTGCGAATATGTCCACAAATTTTCCCTTACCGGTATCCCCAAACTGGAGACAATTCACCGCCATAATTCTTTTACCAGCGGAAAAATACTGGCCTAAACTGTAATTCAACTTTTCAGATACGTTCTTCATGTTCTTTTTTTTTGGTTTTTACATTACATTACCGCCTATAGTTAGGCGCGTCTTTTACAAAATACAAATCATGCGGATGCGATTCCTGCATGCCAGCCACGGACACTAAATAAAAATTAGCAATCTGCTGCAGAGTTGCGAGATCGTTCGCTCCAGTATAGCCCATACCGGATTTTAAACCGCCAATAAGCTGAAAGAGGATGTTAGCGACTTCGCCCTTAAATTGGATGGCACCCTCCACTCCTTCAGGAACGAGCTTGTCGCTCGTTTTTCCGGTCTGACCATAACGCTCGCGCGAGGCCTTATTATCAAGCATCGCTCCAAGTGAGCCCATGCCCCGATAAAGTTTCAAGGCTTTACCGTCTCGGAAAATAACTTCTCCTGGCGCTTCGGTTGTCCCTGCTAAGAGATTGCCTAGCATAACATTGTCGGCGCCGGCTCCAATCGCGATAGTGATATCGCCAGAATATTTGATACCACCATCGGCACAAACAGGCACACCAGAACCGCGAATTGCTTTGGCACATTCGTGAATTGCCGAAACCTGCGGATGACCAATTCCAGACACGATACGCGTAGTGCAAATTGAGCCTGGTCCTTGCCCAACTCTAATGCCATCAACACCAGCCACTACTAAACGTTTAGCCGACTCGCCTTCAGAAATATTGCCAGCCACGACGTCAACATCAGGATAATGTTTTTTAAGATAGCGAACCATTTTTATAACTTTTAACGAATCACCATGGGCGGTATCAACCACGAAGACATTAACACCCTTGTCAGCCAGCAAATGTGTGCGCTCATAATCATCTTCATGAACACCAATCGCTGCCCCGACAATTAAAGTGCCAGCGCTATCCAGATTAAATCCGGAAGCATTGTTAGACATAATCCTTTTAATATCAGTCCAAGTATAGATACCTAATAACCGCCCCCCATCGTCAACTACAGGCAAAATCTTCTTATGATTTTTGCGCATAATTTGATAGGCCTGGTTTAAATCAGTGGAATCGGTTACCAAAGCATTCGTTGACATAATATCAGCGATAATCATTTCTTTAGGATTGTGGCAAAACTCAAAGTCGTTACCAGTTACAATACCGATAAACTTGTTATCGTTGTTAACTACTGGGAAAGAAGAGAAACCGTAGTCTTTCTCCTCCTTCATCCGTAAAACGTCCGCTACTTTATTATCGGCAGAAATACAGATTGGATCAGAAATAAAAGCATTTAAACAATGCTTTACCTTGGCAATTTGCGCTGCCTGTCTGTCGGCTGATAATCCTTTATGAATTATCCCTAAACCACCAGCCATTGCCATCGCAATAGCCATCTTCGCCTCAGTCACCGTATCCATCGGTGAACTGACGATTGGAATTTGCAAACCAACGTTTCGTGAAAATTTGGACTGCAAAACAACTTCTTCTGGTAGAATTTCTGAATAATCCGTTCGCAAACGGAGATCATCAAACCCGACCGCAAAGAAGCGTTCTCTTTGCGCATTAAAAAACGCATCACCTTTTCTTTGTTCTGTCATAATTACTATTTTTTTTATTAAGTTGTTAAAGAATCTTTGATTTATTGAATTTTTCAATTCTAAAAATATTACTAGAAAAAATGAGTTAAGTCAAACTTTGTAAGTTACAGAATTTAAGTTCACTCATGGAAGTAAATATTAAAAGTATTAATAAATTAATTAGATAAAAATTGCATTGTATGCTTCAATCACTAAAGATTATAGCCCCATCAATGGTATACAAAAAGACCTAATAAAATTAGGCCTTTTATACTTGCTCCCCGTTAAGCACATATTTAGAACTCTGGATTGGGAGCGTATAGCCGTTGATTTGCGTATTTTTCAAGAGGATTGCCATTTTGCTCTAAAATGATAGGATATATATAAGAATATATTTATGTCATACGAAACATTTAATCCAGCGGATAGCGATTTTAATAACAAAAGACGGGCAAACCCTGTTCGTGTTTTGCCAGCGGAAAAATTAAATAGTGAGCTAAGCGCTAACGAAGTTAGAGATTTAATTCCGCCCTATGACTATCCTACGCTTATATCAAAAGAAAGTAGAGCTGATGGCTTAATAACTGACCCCAATGACAATGAACCATATCATACGATACCCAGAACCAGCTTGCCTGAAAGAGAAAAGACTAAAAGAGAAATAGAAAAGGCTATTAAGGGTCGGAATAAAAGCGAGAACATCAGCACCTTACTCGGCTTTATTGTGTGCCTTATTCCCTTGATGGCTATAGCCCTATTTATTTTTATACCCTGGTATTACGCCCTTTTGATTACACTGCTTTCTACGGCCATAGTCGCCTATTTCATATTTAAGATTAAATAGGCAAATCTATATCCTGGCTCGCTCTTTGGCTGGGATATTCTTTAATGAAAAATGTAATGACTAATTGAATATGTTAGAAGACGAGTTAGAAAACCCACATCTTTACTATTTTAATAGCGATTATCTGCTCTTAATGCTTTTGATTTTATTAGAAAAGTATCATACGGGCGAAAGAGATGGCTTTGGCGTAAGTAGCGAATTTGTCCTAAATGACTTTGTAAAAGGCAATCCGTTAAATCTTGAAGAAATAACAGACGAAATAGACGACACAAACGATTACAGTAGCCCTAATAACTACATCTTAAGCCATTTAATTAGGATTGAGGGCGATTTGAATATCATAAAACTTAGGCAAATTGGAGCTTTTAAATTGGGAGTAATGCTTGAAAAAGTTGTTGAATGCGCTATAAAAAACGATAAGATGTTCCCTACTGAGGCTGGTTATTACTGCGCCGTTATTGACGAGATAATGAAATTGCAGATTATCGAAAAAGAGCGAAATGAAAATTTATTTAAAAATAAAGAATACTCGATGGAAAAATTAAGAGAGCCTATATTCTTTAATGATAACTACAGTAAGCATATAACTCTTTTAATAGACATCGTTCCTGAATATATATATTTAAGGGCAACATTTATTGACATCGAAGTCGAAGCTATTGAAAAGAAAATGAGGAGCTTTTTAAATGACTTTGCCAATGACTTACTGAAAGACTATCAAGCAGATTACGCCCTAACCAGTCGCCTGTATTTTGCCAAACAAATTGAAAACTTTTATATATATCTAAACACACTTCCCCTTATCGGCAATACTATCAATATACCCTTTTCTGTCTTGGAAAATAAGGATTTTGAGGCCGTAAAAATACTTAAATTCTTAGAACTAAATAAGAAGATAAGAATAAATAAATGGGATGATGAGGCCTTTTGGAAAGTAGATTTTTTAAATACTCCCATTACTATCGAAAGCCTTATTAGCAACTCAAAGGCTACCAAACAATCAAAGGCAAAAATCGGCTCTAAATTTAAAGACGGCACTCTATATTTTCAAGATAAGCAGTTTAATTTTGATAAAAAACAGATACAAAAAGACCTGCTTAATACCCTATTTAAAAAGCCTAAATATAATTGGAGCAATGACGAAATTTGGGAAGATTGGGGCGAGCAAGACTTTCAAAAGAAAACTTTAAAGTTCTATACGGCCAGCGATGAAATAAATAAAATGATAGCCTTAGAAACTAGTATTAGAGATTTCTTAATAAAAGGCACAAAACAAACCAGAATTAACCCTAAATATGTAAGTTAAAGTTAGGTAAAGTTAGATAAACACCTTTTCTATAAAATAACCTTATAACAAACTAAGGTTATTTTTTATTTGCAATCAAGACAAACAACTTGCTAACGATCAACTCGAAGCCAAGCATAATCTGACTGGCTTTTTTAAGTTGCTCTTAGAAATTGATATGCGAAATAACCCAAATCTTTATGAAGATAACGGAAGTCCAGATAATACCAATTAAGGCCAACAACGGCTTAATAGCCTTTGGGAGCGTATTGTTTGACGATTGCCTGTTCTTAGGCTCAATCGGCATCCATAAAAAGCTCGATGGGAGCGGATATCGAATAACCTATCCCACAAAGAAAATCGGCGAAAAAGATATAAATATCTTTCATCCAATAAATAAAGAAGTAAGTAAGCTCATCGAAGATGAGATTACAAAAAAAGTGAACAAGCTATTTGCCTAAAAATCACTTTCTAAAAATGTAATGAAATGTTGGACACAGTAATACTACAAGTTGATTATAATAAATTTTATATTCAAGAATATGAAAACTTTGGCGCAAGCAAAGAGCAGATTTTAAGTTCAAAAAGTCCTTTTAAAAAATGGATAAATAACCCAAGCAAGAAAGACGATATTTATAAACCCAGGCTAACACTCATAAAACGAGGCATACGCTTTATTTTAAAGATAGAGTTTTCAGCTCCCAAACTAATTTTCGGCAACAACATTGATGAACTTGATGACAGTGATTTTGACTTAGTCATTAAAACTCTAAGAGAAAGACTGCAATCAATGGGAGTATTGATATTTAGCGCTAACCTTGAAAATTCAGAAGTTATATCATTTCACCCCTCAAAGAATATACCGCTCAGTAAGGGATATACCGCTAATTTAGCAATTAAAGAGCTTAACAAAATAGACTGCAGTAAGCGCTTTGATTTTGACGAAAAAAACTACAGGAATAACGGCGAGGTTTTACAATTCTATACTCGCTCCCATTCTTTTGTTATTTACGACAAAATAAATGACTTGGTAAAACCGCAAAAAAGGGCTACCGATAAAGACCAGACTAAACAACAATTATCGATATTTGACTACCTAAAAACCAATGAGCAGGTGCTACAGATATTAAGATTAGAGATTAGGCTAAGTTTAAAGCAAAAGCTCAACAATGTAATGGACTTTCTGGAGCAAAAAACGAACCCTACGTTTAAAGATATTTTTAGCAAAAAGCTATGCCAAAAAATCGTCAATTCTTACTGGGATAGCTTCTTCGGCAACAACCTATTTATCTTTAACACTAACAGCAGTCCGCAATATATCCTACAGCTTATTTTTATGAAATATCCGAAAACTAAAATTCTACAGGCGATAAAAGCAGTCGGGCTATATATGCTTTGTAAAGATGATGACGGCATTAAGGGATTTAGACAAATCATTGATAGCCATAGGCGCAATCGAGCTGACTGGCAAACGGTAAAAGAAAATTTAAAACAATTTGAAGACGAACTTTTTACAAGTTCTACTTGGGGATTTATAAAAGATATACGCCGAGAATTAAAGGATTTTAAGCCTTATCGGCTAACCAAAACAGAAAACTTGATATGTAAAGAAAAGTAAAGTATAATATCAATATAACAACATTTAATTTTATGAACGATAAACAATTTTATACTGCCCAAGAACTGGCAGAAACACTCGGCTATAATATAATGACAATTTACAGATATATTAAATCTGGAAAATTAAAGGCTTACAAAATAGGTAAAGAATTTCGAATTGATATTGAAGAATTTCAGTCTTTCTTAAAAAAAGTAAAAACAAAATAAAATTATGAAAAATAATGATGTAAAGAAAACTGTAGCAGAAAAAAGACACTATCTAATAAAAAATACTGCTTCAGCAAAAAATATCGCCGAAGATTTAATGAAAGAATACGAATTAAATAAGGCTGTAACTTTTGGCTTGCCAGAGATTGATGATAGGAGCCATATATGGAGAATACCCATAATGAGCAAATCGGATAAGACACGAATAGGTGAAGTTGTTTTAAGCGCTAAAACGTCTTTAATTGACGAAAAAAGAAGCACAAAAAAGGAATTTCTTGAAAAAAGACTACTAAAAAGAGATAGCCCTGCGCAAAAAAGAACTGCAGACAAGGATATGTATATGCAATCTCAAATGCGCAATACAATTGCACACGGAGATAGTGAAAAAATATTATCTGATTTACCAAAAAATTCAGTAGAGCTAATTTTTACATCTCCACCCTATTACAATGCGAAACCAGAGTATTCTGAATACGTTGACTATGATGATTACCTGAATAAAATGAGAAAAATTATACGTGCCTGTGAAAGAGTATTAACCGAAGGAAGGTTCTTTGTGCTTAATATTTCACCAGTATTGATTAGGAGAGAAAATCGAAGTAAAGCCTCAAAGAGGCTCGCAGTTCCATTTGATTTTCACAGATTATTTATAGAGGAGGGCTTTGAATTTGTTGATGATATTATTTGGCAAAAACCAGATGGCGCTGGATGGGCAACAAGTAGAGGCAGAAGATTTGCCGCTGATAGAAATCCGCTACAATACAAACCAGTGCCAGTCACCGAGTATGTTTTAGTTTATAGAAAAAAAAGTGAGAAACTAATTGACTGGTTTATTCGTAAACATCCCGATCAAAAATTAGTAAAGCAATCTAAAATTTCAGATGGCTATGATGCAACTAATGTGTGGAAATTATCGCCAGCTCACTCTAAAGACCACCCCGCCATTTTCCCAATCAAATTAGCTGAAAAAGTAATAACATATTATTCTTTTAAGGGCGATGTAGTAATGGACCCATTCGCAGGCTTGGGAACAGTTGGCGAGGCCGCCATAAAATTAGATAGACGTTTTGTATTATTAGATAACGACAAAGGTTATATAAATATAATTAAACAAAAAATGGAAAGACTGTTAGCAGACAAAGCAGATAGTATTGTTTGCATTAACACCTCGCCCATTAAATCTATTTTAAAAAAACTTCTATGAAAATAGTAAACAATTACCCCATAAAAGAAAAAGGTCTTTTAATAAGTAAGGCTCCAGAAGTTATAAAGAAGATTGGAAATGAGGCAGTAAGAGAGGCCGTTTTTTCTGTTTTAGGCGGCGAAAACGTAAGGAACTCAACTGAATTTATAACACGAAGAAGATTAGCCCTTTCTAACGGCGCTCTTTTAGCTATGTTTTTAAGAAACTGTAATCAAGATAAAAATTTTTTAAAAGATGTATCCGAAAAATCAGTAGAAGAACTTAGAAAAACAAAGAAAAAAGATGAAAAATGGATATTGGAATGGCTACTTGGATTAACTGACAAGGCCGTCCAAAATATATTACGAGATAATCCTAAAGAGCTTGATAATTATAGACAAAAACTTGATGAAACATTACTGGATGCAGTAATTGATTTTGAAGAAAGTTACGGAACCCTTGATGGAAATATTAAATTTGAAGGAAATACTACTCCAATGAGTTGGTTGCTCATTATGAAAGTTTTCTTAGCAATAGGCGCTCAAACACTAACGATAAGAGGTTCTGAAAAGTCAACTTATGGAAAGATGTTTGAAAGATTAGTTCTCGGTTCATTATTAGAGATTTTTGGATTTACACTAATAGACCCAAAAAATCCACCAAATAAATTAGAGAAAGTATTTTGGCTTAGCACTACAGAGAAAAGAGAAAGTGATGCAACTTTAATTGTAAAGCCAGGACAAGGAATTAGATTTGATATAGGTTTTATTGGCAGAGGAAATCCAGAAATATCACTTGATAAAGTAACGAGATTTGAGCGAGAGATGGTGCTTGGAAGACAAACTCATTATATGGGAACATATATTGTGGTCGATAGAATTGGCGAAAATAGCAAAATTGAAGAATTAGCCAAAGGTGTTGGTGGAGAAATAATCCAAATGAGCCTGGCTTATTGGCCAAGAACAATCGCTGAGCTATTAAAAAGGGATGTTGGTTTTAGTCATCCAATTCTCAAAATGAAAGATATTGATATGGCTAAGTTTTTGCAAAAAGCATTAGACGAAGTTGATGTTGTAAAATATGTAATGCACGAATAAATTTTATGAAAGCCATAATCCTTGCGAGAGTATCAACTGAAGAACAAAAAGAAGCGGGCAATTCTTTGCCAGCTCAGATTGTTCGTATGAAAAATTACTGCAAGCAAAAAGGATTTCAAGTTGTAAAAGAATTAAGTTTTGACGAAAGCGCTTATAAAACAAAAAGGAATGACTTTGATAAAATTATCGATTATATTAAACAGTCAAAGGAAAAAATGATAGTTTGTTTTGATAAGGTAGATAGATTTTCAAGAAATGTTTTTGATAAACGAGTTGCCAGTCTTAACGAAATGGCACTAACTAATAAAATTGAATTGCATTTTACATCAGACAATCTTGTAATTAACTCCGAGATGACGGCTAATTCAAATTTTATGTTTAGCATTAACCTGAGTTTAGCTAAATACTATTCGGATGCTATTGCGGATAATGTAAAAAGAGCTAATGAAACAAAAGTTAAAAAAGGCGAATGGCCAGGCTGGGCGCCTATTGGTTATCTTAACGTTGAGAATGAACACGGCATTAAAAATATAATTGTTGATCCAGTAAGAAGCCCTTATATAACCAAGATGTTTGAAATGTATGCAACTGGCAACTACTCAATGCGAAAAATAAAAGACTTCTTAGATGAAGCTGGCTTAACCAGTAAATCAAATAAAGGAGCGCCAATGACTATTAGTATGATTAACCATACTCTTAAAAATCCTTTTTACTACGGAATGATGAGAATAAAAAACAATTTATACCCTCATCAATATCCTGCACTAATAACAAAATATATCTTTGATAAAGCCCAATCAGTAAGCGCTGGTTGGCACAAGAAGCCTTTTAAATATGCTTCTAAGCCGTTTTCTCTACGAGGAATGATAAAATGTGCCGAATGTGGTTGCACGATTACTCCCGAAACCTCAAAAGGCCATATTTACTATAGTTGCACTAACTTCCGTAAATTCCACGCCAAAAGGCTTTATATCACCGAGAAAGAGCTTTTAAAGCCATTATACGAGGCTTTAGAGGGCATACAGCTCCCAGATGACAAGATAAAAGAGCTAAGCGAAGATTTAAAGCAAGCGACCAAAAATCAGAATGCTTATTTTATGAACACTGTAAGAACTTTAAGAACTGAATACGACAAATTGGAAAACAGAATTAACAAATTAGCCGATGATAAATATGACCAGTGTATTACTAACGATTTCTACAACAAAAAGTTTAAAGAATATACTGAAAAGCAAGGCAAGGTAATGGAAGAATTAGCTAAGCACGATAAGGCCGACAAAACCTATCATATCACCGCAAATACAGTGTTAAATCTCGCTCAAAGAGCGATTGAGATATTTGAAAGTTCTGAACCACAAGAAAAACGCCAATTGTTAAATTTCGTATTTCAGAACCTTGAATTAAGACAAAAAAACCTCGAATATAAACTAAAAACACCGTATGATACGGTGCTTTTAGCGAACAACTGTTCTGACTTGCTCCC
>JAACPL010000042.1 GCA_009995495.1 Candidatus Falkowiibacteriota bacterium | reverse complement strand
TTACAAGCCGCCTATTTTGAGGTTGTTAGTGAGCAACTCTCGGCGCAACAAGAAGAAATAAATAATCAATAATATAGAAATAAAATGAAAAACTTTTTATTTTTTTTGAAAGATAAAAACCGCAAAAGCCTTAAAAAAGGTTATTGGGTTTTTTTAATTTTTGTTATAGCTTTTTCCTTTAGTTTTCTGCAAATTCAAGAAGTAAAGGCTCAGAACGTTGATCCTGTCGCTGCAACTCAAAGGACAACCGAAACGATTAGAAAAACATTTTGGGAAAAATTAGGAGTTGCTCTAAAAAAAGCCGGTTCAATCGCTTTTAATAGAACCTTACAAAGTTCTTTAAATAAAATTGCTTATGACGCCGCTAATTATATTGGCGCTGGCGGCGATGGTCAAAAACCTTTATTTCGAACTGAGGGCATAGGAGATTACATGAAAAAAATTGGTGATCAAGCAGGCGGCCAATTTTTAGAGACATTTGTGAGAAATCTTGATACTTCTAATGCAACTTCAACGATTTCTTGCGAAAAGCGTTTAGAGAATTGTTTGAATGATTGTTATTACCAGGCTAATGGACACAGCCCTTCTGACCCAAAAAGCCTTAAGCGCTTTAGAGAGGATTCACAAATTGAGTATGTTGGTGCGGGAGGTTTGGATGCAATGGGGGAAGTAGTTGGGGCTGGGTACTCTTGCGTTAAACAATGTGAACTTGGAAATACGAGCTGTGTTAGTGGTAGTGCTAATAAAAATAAGTTAGGTACATCTTCTAATCTGAATTCTTTTAATGTCTGTCAGCCTTCATCAATTGAAGTTAAGTTAAAAATTAGTCTTGGCTTAGTTGCACAAAATCGTCCGACTGGGCCAAATTGTACGGCGACAACAATAATTAGTAATTGGGGTGATGATATTAGTAAAAAATTGGATGCACTTGATGATCCTAATTGGTTACAAGCGGTTGATAGCATCTTCGATCCTCGAGCTAATGATTTAGGAATTTATTTTTTAGCGCGGGCAGATCTTTCGGCACAATCACAATATGAAAAAGATATTGCCTTATTGGAGGACACAAAAACTGGTGGTTGGATTGATGTGAAAAATATCGCCGGTGAAATAAAAGGAACGCCTGATGCCGCAAAAAAAGCTGAAGCTGATGCTAGAGCTATTAGAATCGCGAATTTTGGCAAAACAACTGGCGACATTTTTGTTGATGCGGCTAATTTATTTTTAAATCAACTTGCAGTTAGTGCTTATAATAATTTAATGCGAAAGTTGGCTGATAAAAAAGCTGATGCTGGACCAGCTTTAGTTGATGCTGCTGCTGATCCTAATTTTTCTGGGGTTTCAAGTATGCGAGAGAAAACCAGAGTTTTAATCGAACCAAACTTTGAATCCAAATCCGATTATAGTGTTTTATCTGAACTGGCAATTTGTCCTGACCCAGGAAATCCTGGCCCAAACAATTGCGTGATTGATGATAGATTCATGCAGGCTATTATTGAACAAAAAACTGTTGGTGAAGCAATTGAAGAAGGTTATTTAAATTCGAATTGGAAAATAGAGAAAGATGTTTTCGCTTCTGCCTATAATAGTCATTATTCTTTACGTAACGTCAAAATTTTAAGAAAATATCGAATTGTTCCGCTTGCTTGGGAAGTAGCGATTGAAAAAGCTTTTTCTGACGAGACTAACCCGAGACAGGTTACTTTTGGTGATTTAGTTGCCTGTTTTTCTGAAAGTGATAAATTTGATAAGTTTAGTGCCAATTTTAAAAGCAGTGACATCACTTGGTGTCAGGGTCTAGTAGATCCAAACTGGGTTTTAAAAGCTCCTCTTAACTATTGTGGTCAGTCTGGTAGTGGCGCACATATTCTTAATATGACAATGGTGCCAAGTTCTTCTGGCGAAGAAGAATTAATAATTACTCGTTCAGATGATTATTGCGCTGATAATCAAAGTTGTATTAAAGAAAATAAAGAAGGGGGCTGTGATCTTTATGGTTATTGTACTGAGGACCGAAGAACTTGGGACTTTACAAGCAATTCTTGTTCTCCGATAAATAACACTTGTCAAACTTTTGTTAATACAAGTAATCAAGAAAGCGCGTCGTATCTAGAAAATACCATTGATTATGGTGATTGTAATGCGGATTCGGCCGGTTGTCGTCGTTATTCTTTGTTTGGTAATTATAATGATAATAATTCAATTTCTTGGAATCTTTCTAATAATTTATTTTTTAATAAAAATTTAGTTTCTTGTAATGCTCAAAATGAAGGTTGTTCTGAGTTGATGCGAATTAAGTCAACTTGGGGCTTTAATTTAGTAACTGATTCAGCTTTTAATTTTTTTGGCCTTGAGCAAGTTGGCGCCAATATCGGACCATGGCGATTATTGGCTGGTGCTAGCGCTCAAATTATTGATACTAATAATGAAGTTCCTGATTTTACTGATAATTCAAGAGCTATGAAAATTTCTGGATCAAACGGGGCTGGGTTTGAATCAAGCGCTGAGGTTTTCCCTGAAAATTTACAGATTTTAGCTAATCAAAATTATACCTTAAGCGCTGATATTTACTTATTTAGCGGCGACAGGGTGCAAATGTATTTAAATCCTGGCGACAAACAAGTATCTTCGGTTGTTAATCAAAGCGGTTATTGGCAAAGAATTAGTGTGACTCTTAACGCTTCTTCTGGTTTTTATGAACCGAAATTTTCTTTTGCTGGCTTTGGTGCTTCAGTTGATTTCTATGTTAAAAATATTAAGCTTGAAGTCAGTGATTTAGAAACTAATTATAATAGTTATGGTAGCTACATTAGTAGAACTGGAAATTTATTAACCGCTCATTTTAGTCAAAAACTATTACCAACTTATTTACATGAAACTTGTTATGTTGACGCTGTTTCGGCTTCAAAGAACTATACTTTAAAAAGTGATGCTCCGGCTATTTGTTCTAACTATGCTAGACAATGTAATCAGGATGAAGTTGGTTGTGAGTTATTTACTAATACTTATGATAATTTTTCGACTCCAGCTCAGGTAAGCAATACTGATTATTGTGCTGGGGAATGTGTTGGTTATGATGTTTATATTGCTAAAGAAACCTATTTCAATCCGATTGAAGCTCAAAATTTAATTCCGACTTCAGCTACTAAGTGTATTCAATCAGCGGTTGGTTGTAATGAATTTACTAATTTAGATGCAATTTCTCAGGGAGGTGAGGGAAAAGAATATTACTCTGAATTAAAACAGTGTATTAAACCTAACTCTGCTCAATGTGCTAATTTTTATACTTGGGAAAGCTCAGCTAGTGGTTACCAAATTAAAACTTATAGCTTACAAAAGGATACTAACAATAATCCTTTAGCAAGTGGTAATCAAGCGACGGCTGATTGTAGCGCTATTTTTGGCTTGCCAATTAGCGATCCGCGTTATAATCCTGATTGTCGGGAGTTTAGAAATACTTCCGGACAAGTTTCTTATCGTTTAATCTCAAGAGTTATAACTTGTTCTGATAATTGTTTTAATTATCGTTTAAATGCAAACAATCTTCATCCGACCGCCAAGACTGAAGTTGATTGTAATAGTAGTGGTGACGAAACTTACTGGAATAGTCAGAATGCCACTTGTCTTACTTGTTTAAATGGTGGTAAATGGGATACAAGTCAAAATGCTTGTGTTTATCAAGGCATTCCTGGAGAAGGGAAATCTTGCCAAGCGGCTCAAGCCGGTTGTCGAGAATATAATGGTAACCGTGGTAATGATGTTCAATTACTAGCCAGTTATGATTTTGAAAGTGGTCTTAGTGGTTGGTATTCAAATTGTAGTGCTGGGGTTGAAGTAAGCCCGATTGCTAATAGTCAAAAAGGAAGTTCCTTATTTTATAATTCTGCCGCTAGTTCTTGCGAGCCAGCTGGCGAAAAAGTTGCGAAAGTAAAACTTGGCTCGGCCATTAAAGCTGGTCATGCCTATAGTTTGAAATTTTTGGCTCGTTCGACTGAAGCTAATACTTTGAAGATTTATTTCGAGAGTGTTAATGGTGATAAATATTTCTTTAATTTATCATCAATCACTGAAACTGAGGCAGCGGTAACAATTAAAGGTGGAAATGAATGGGCTATTTATCAAGTTAATTTAGAAAACGTCGCTGAAACTTTAGATTTTGACGGAACTTTAAATTTTTCTGCTAGTAGCGATTTTTATCTCGATGAGGTAATTTTAAATGAGATTAGTAATCGTTATTATTTCATTAAGAATTCAATTAAGATACCTGATGTTTGTTATTATGATAATGCCGGTAAGTATCAGGGGGCTGATTATAATTTAGGTTGTGCTCAATATAAGGATAAAGATAATTATAGCCATAATCTTCATAATTTTACTAAACTCTGTTCTAGCTCTTCAATTGGTTGTGAGCAAATGATTTCGACTAATAATTATAGTTCTCCTCAGGCTCGGTCTTGGGATGTAAGTAATCTTGATCAGTCTTGTGAGCCTGGTGATGAAAATTGTTTAACAGTCGAAAGAGACAAAGCGATGTATGTAGTTTATGATAAATCAAAATCTTGTCTTAATAGCGATATCGGTTGTAGTCGAATGGGAGAAGGACTTGGCTCTGGCTATGATATTAGTTGGTCTGATGTTTTTAAATTAAACAACCCTAATAGTTACGATAAATCTCTATGTGCTGAAGGTGACTTGGGTTGTGAAGAATATCGCGGTCTTAATAGCGGTGGTTTAAGTTATTTTAGAAACCCAGCTAATAATTTATGTGTTTATCGCTCTAGTAGTAATCCAGAAATTACTGGCAAGGCTTGGTATAAAGCGCCGGTAAAAAGATGTGATTTAGATAAGAGTGGTTCAATTGATAAGCTTGAGGTCGGAGGGACTATTTGTTCTAAAGATGGAGATTGTTCGACTGGAACTTGTATCGTTGATAATAATGATTATAGTTGTTCAGTTTCTTATTTAAAAACTATCGGCTACGGTGGCTTAGGTACAGCAATCCCTGCGCCTGATAATGCGGTTGGTTTATGTGAGCCCGCTGCTTCTGGTTGTACGGAATATATTGACCCGATTAGTAAATTTAATCCTAATTTGGTAAAAAATCCAGGCTATGTTTATGTTAATGATAATAGACAGGGATGGGGCGAGGATACTTGGCCACAAATAGGGGGCACTTTAAGAGTAGGTGCTTTCCAAGTAATCAGCTTAGAAAGAAATAAACTCTACTCTCTTAGAGCAACAAATAAAAATAATGGTTCTGTTGCTAATGGGGTTAGACTTGAATTTATTGGCGATGTTAGAATTTTAGGCGAAGAAACTATTGATGGTGTCAAACAAATAGGGACTAGCAATAATTTTGGTGATGTCACTAAATCATTGGTTACTAGTAGCAGCACTTATCCTTATATTATTTTTAATTCTTTAAGTAATTACTCAGCTCTACTTGGAGGTGGTCATGAGGATATAACAATTGAGATTAAGGAAATTGCGATTGATTATAATATTAAAGAAGAGGTTGATAGTAGTAGTTGTAATGGCTTGGTAAATTTTGATGCTGGTTGTGTTTTATTTAATGAGCGCTCAATTGCTGGAGCCTCTGGTTTAGAATTAAATAAATTCAATGCTTTAGCTGGTGACGGGGTACCAATTAATAGTTATGGTCCTTATAATGCTAATAAATTATTAAAAGTAAAACCCGATAGAACTTGTGCCTCTTGGCTTGCTTGTACTTCCTATGCTTTAAATAGCGATGGCTCAAAATCTTGTAGTTCCGTTGCTGAATGTAATTTATTAGATGATAAGAATGAATGTCTTAACTTTATTGTTAGACCAGAAGCAGAGAATATTATTTTTGATGCCGAGAAAAATCGTAATGCGACCGGTTACGCCCTAAACGGCAATTATTATTTCAACAACATTAAAGAAGTTGGGCTTAATACGAGTGTTCGCTATGATTTTGAAGATGATATTCCGCCTTTAAGTTGCATACAGGCTGATAGTTCTGGTAACCCTATAATTGGCGACACTAGTTTTTGTTCTTTTGATGAAAATATAATTAAAGATAGTTTGATTCGTAAGCCGGGTCTAATTAGTTATCCGGCTAAAGGAAAATCTTATTTAAAAGTTTCTCCTTTTCAAGCAATTTCGCCTCATGCCGCTGGCTCCTATATTGTTTTACCAGAAGCAGGCGATTATTATCTAAGTTATTTACTTAATACTCAGAATTCCGATACCGCCGCTAGAGTTTCTATTGAAAATGTTTCTAATAGAAGTATTATGCATGATATGGATCAAATAGAACAAGCTCCTAATGGCTGGGAGAGAAAAGTTCATAAAATAAAGACTGAAAATGATAATATTCATATTAGAATTTATTTAAGTTTGCTTGCGACAGGTAGTTCGGGGCCAATTTATTTTGATGATATAAATATTGAAACAGTTTTGAAAGTGGCGGACAATGACTATCGCACTCGTGATTGTCGACTTTACCCAACTTCTTCTAGTTTTAATTGTCAGGAAGTTGATAATGCTGTGGTTAGAAATGGGCTTGAAGGCTATTGTCTTGAATATGATTTAGCGGATTCAAGCGTTTGTCAACTTTGGATGCCAATTGATAGAATTGCCTCTACTCAAATTAATAGTAATCAGTTGGGCTATGGCGGTAAGTATCCTCTTAATTATTGTGCAGAAGTTAGTAGTAATTTTATATTCTTAGAGAAAAGGATGGCAGCAACTGTTAAGGAGGAAAATTTAAGAAGAGATAATGATAAATGGTTAGGCGCCAGAACCTGTTATTATCCAGAAGATGGTGCATATTGTACGGCGAATTTTTCTACAGGCAGCACAACTATTTATATTCAACAAACTGGTGGCTTTGGTTCAGTTTCATCAAGCGGAGATTATGATGCAAATACAACAACTATCTTGGTCTATGACCCAGAAACAGGAGAGCTAATTGAAGAGAAAGTAACAGTAGACTCAACTGGAGTTCAGTATTTAGAAATTACAGAAAGAGAGCCAACAGACTTGAGCGGAGTTGAGGAGTGGGGCGCTTGTGTTACTAACGACGGGAGAGATGGAATTAAATTGGATAATCAATGCGTTGATCATTATATTCTTGATGAAAAAGTAGAGGATGTACCTAATCGCTTGCAAACAGTTCTAGAAAATTGCGGATCAACTAATTATTTTTTACTTGTCGCCTCTGATTTAAGACAAGAAAATTCAGGTTTTTTGAGTCTTAAAAGAGACGATATAGCCGTTACTTCTATTTGTATGCCTTTACAAAGTGGCAGTCCTTCTACATTTAAATATGTCGCGGTTTCTAGTGAGCCAATTAAGACTTATGATGGAGTCAAAACTATTCGTCCGTTAACTGATGGCTGGTATTTAGCTGACGGTTTTCATAGTGCTGATGGTCAGGCCGGGGATAAGAGGGATGGAACTCCTAGTGGTTTTGATGAACTATATAATTCCGACCCCCCTCTTAGAGTTTTAGATCAAAATTATCCAACTCCAACCGGAGAAAGTGATTTGAAAAAAATTTCTAGCAGGGACCCTGACGAGGTTTTTCGTTTAACTTGCAATAAATTTATTGAAGCTGTTTCTGGTTCAGGTGATAATATGGCTTGGTCTAGTAGGTTAGCGCTGGGTTCAGATTATGCAATTTCAACTCCTCCGGAGACAGGAATAGAATATAATAACTATATTAGAAAAATTGGCGATATTCCTTTTGGCGCCGCTTCTTGGCCGACTGACTTTAGTTTGTCTGGGAGCGAACGAGTTCCACTTTATAATCAATATTCTGTTAAAAATAAAGATGATGTTTTCGCTGGACGACCTTATGGCTGTGAAGTTAATGGCTCAAGTGATATTAATGGAATTGTTAATTGTTCTCGTATTGGTTATTGTAGCGCTAATCCTGATGTTTATTGTTTACTTGATTCTGGCTGGAGTAATAAGGGAACGACAATAGAAACCAGTATTAAGTATTTTACTGCCAATACTTATGATATTGCTCGTCATTCTTGTGGTTCTTTTGGAACTTGTCAGCCTTTATGGACCTTTAATACAGCTAATGCCGTAAATTTTGCAAATGCCACCAACGGAGCTCTAGGCCAATTATTTGTTCAAGCCCCAGTTGCTTATGAATTTAAAGATAATGCGGGAGGCTATGTTAGTACTCTTGGTTATTATAATCCTATTGATACAGAGATAACTGATGAGCCAGAAATTAAAAATCTTAAAATTTTTAGAGCCGACACGAGTGTTCAGTTGAATGTCGGATCTACTATTAAAGCTGGTAATTATCGTTTAGAATTTAATTCAACTATTGATCCTAATCGTCAGCCACTGAAAGAAATATTTATTGATTGGGGCGATGGCTTTAAACAAGTTATTATTGGCGAGGATTCAAAAAGTAGTTCATCCGGAACTCAGCATGTTTTCTATCATTTCTATCCTAATAATAGAAACTCAACTGATATTAAGGTTAGGGTTTATGATAATTGGGGAGCTAGTTCGCCCGAGATTACTTTGACTAGATAATTATTTCACTGTTAAGAAAAAAGAAAATAAGGTATAATTTAAAAAGAATTAAGTTTAGTTGCTTATGCGTCTTGATGATAATTTATTAGAAAGAATTGATGATGAGAATGAAGATGAAGATTCCTTTTCTGATGATCAATCTGACGATGAGTCTTATAGCCAAGACGAAGAAGATGGCCAAATAGGTAATCAAGGCCGGGGAAGGGATGATGTTGATGATAGCGCTCCCCAGTCTTTAAGAGAGGCGAGAATAATGGAAAAAGCTAAACTTGATAATCAGAGTAAAAAGGAAGAAGCAAAAAAAACAGTAGAAGCAGATGCGTCTTCAAAACTTTTGACCGTATGTTTTTCCTTGAAAACTTTAAGTGCTTCTTGGGGATTATCTGCTCTTTACGGCAATGTTCATCTTTTTTTAAAGATGACGATTAATGATAAATTAAGAGGGCTAAGTCTAAAGGAGTCAATGATATTGGCCTTGGTAGATGTCATAATAATTTTATTAATTATTATCCAGGTCTCTCTTATTGCCTTAATTGTTGGCTTTATTAAAAATCCTTTAGAAGCTATTAAAAGTATATTAGAAAGCGTGTTTTCAAACTGGAAAAATATTTAATTGGTTTTATTAAAAAATAAGTTGTAAAAAAATGAAAGTTAATATTTTTAAGAAAATAAATAACTCATTGGGAAAAAAATCAATAATTATTATTGCTGTTTTGGTTTTTCTTGGCTTATCTTTAGCGGCTCCAGCTTTTGCTGAGCCTAGCGATTGGCCGGCTCAGGTTATTGGTGGAATTCTCGGAATCATTATTAGTGCCGTTGGTCTTATTTTAATTTTAGCTATTAAGACCTTAATTTTAGTTGCTAATTATTCAACTTTTCTTGACTCAGGCGCTGTTACTTTTGGTTGGGTTATCGTTCGTGATCTTTGTAATATGTTTTTTGTTGTTGTTCTTTTGATTATTGCTTTTGGAACAATTTTAAATATAGAAAAATATAATTATAAAAAGTGGTTGCCTAAGTTAATTTTGATGGCAATTTTAATTAATTTTTCTAAAACTATTTGTGGCGTTTTAATTGATGTGGCTCAAATAGTGATGCTTACTTTTGTTAATTCTTTTAGCACTATTGGCACCGGTACCCTAGTAGATGTTTTAGGGATTACTGAAATTTTAAATTTATCCAAAACAAGTGAGGAGGTTGGCTTTTGGACTGTTGTTGGCGCTTATTTACTAGGACTTGCTTATGTTATTATTTCTTCCATTGTTCTTTTTACTATGGTGGCAATGTTAGCTATTCGGATTGTTATGATTTGGATTTATGTTGTTTTATCGCCTTTAGCTTATCTTTTATCAGCTTTTCCCGGGGGTCAATCTTATGCCTCAAAATGGTGGAGTGAATTTACTAAAAATTTAATTGTTGGTCCAGTTTTAGCCTTTTTTCTTTGGCTTTCTTTTGCGGCTTTAACTGCCGATAAAGTAAGAGATACTACAAATATAGATCAGGTTGCCGAGAAAGACCAAGTAGAGTTATTAGGTTTTGACCCCAAAGAGTCTGGCGCCTTAGGGACTAATGCTTCTAGTCCGGGTGCCTTGATTAAATTTGTCATTGCGATCGGCATGCTTGTTGGCGGTCTTAAGATTGCTCAAGAAGTTGGTGGCGCCGCCGGTTCTATGGCGGGCAAGGGCATGGCAGCGGTTAATAAAGCGGGCAAGATTGGCTTAGCGGGAGCGGCGGCAATTACGGGAGTAAGAGCGGCTAAGGGAATTTATAAAAATTATAGCTCTGCCAGAAAATCAGCGCGAGAAGATAAATATAAAAATGCGGCGGTTAAGATGGCGGACGGAATTGGAAGGGTTAAAAAAAGTGTCGGCGATACTGTTACTGGGGGTTTACAAAAAGCTAAAACTAAAGTTTTTGGTGGCGCTGGAGCAGACGCTAAAAGGCTTCAAGCTGAGGCTAGAGTAGAAAGCGCAGAAATTGATGAGATAAAACAGAATCTTAGCCAGAAGCAGGGTAAAGTTGGTGATTATGAGTATGATGAAAATCTTAAGAGTTGGCGTCATAGTAAAACAAGAAGAAGAACTAGTGAAGAATTAGTCAGGAAAAATGCGGATGGGATTATTAAAACTAAGGGTGATATTGTTAATGCTAAACAAAAAGAGGCGGAGGAAAAGCACTCTAAGCAACAAAAAATAGATGATGTCTTGAAATACGGAGCTTTAGCTGCTGGTGGTGCACTTGGACTTGCTACTGGTGGAGTACCGGGGCTTCTTGTTGCTGGCGGGGCGATGTTTGGTGCTTCACGTGGTTATGATAAATTTAAAAATGCTGGCAAAACAGATTTAGACGTTGCTTCCAATTTCCGTCTTAATGAGATCAAAAAAGAGAAAGATGCTTTAAAGGATGAGGATAATGGAAGTGTAATGACTAAGATGGATGATCGCAGTCTTAGTGCATTTGAAAGAGCGGCCGCCGCTTTAGAAGCAATGGCAAGAGGCTTACTTACTTCTGAACAAGCAGAAGATAAGAAAAAAATGATTGCAAATGAGGTTGGTGGGGCTGATGAGAATGGTAATTTTAAGGATAAAAAAGTTGGTAGTTATTTTGAATCAATTGCTGAAAGAAAAAATATTTCCGCCACTAATGATTTTCAAAATTTAAATAGCAAGAATCAAGAAATAAAAAGTCGCGCTGAAAAAAATATTAGAGACAAGGTTGAGAGCGGAACTTATAGCCTAGAGTCTCTTGACTTAGGAGCTATTAAAGCGATTGGCCCTCAGTTAGTTGCTCTTATGAAGGTGAAGGATTTTGGAACTCAATTTACTGCCATGAAAGACCAAGCTAAAAAACGAGAAATCGTCGAGTTGTTAAAAAAATTGGCTGCCAATAAAGATGCTAAAGGGTTGCCACTTGGTGGTATTGAAAGAAATAATGCGGAAGCGGCGAAATTAGGAGCGATGAAAAAGTTAAATCAAGCTACAGATTTAGATACAGCAACCGCCAGTATTTCTAATCCAGTAGATAGACAGGTTAAAAAAGAAGCGATTTTAGCTGATATATCTTTTACTCAATTGAATGATGTTTTTAATGGTAATGATAAAAAACAACAAGATGCAATTGTCGAAGCTATAAAAGAGTCTAGTCATGCAGATAAGCTTAGTATTTTTGTGACAGCTGAGAAGGCTTTAAAAGGAGACTCACCTTCAGCCAAAGCTTTACGCAAAACCCTTTTAGAGGCTTAACAGGTAAGAGTCGAACTTGAAATTGTTAAAAAATAAAATTTAAACTATGGCGATAAATATAATTGACAATAAATTTAATGAGAAATATGGTAATTTACCAGAAGAGGCAAAGTTTTTTTTCAGTTCTGAAAAAAATGGAAAAAATATTTTATCCCTCGCTTCCGAGTATAATGTAGAGTCGGACATTGTTTATTCTTTAGTTTTTTTAGCAGTTAATTCCGGTTTTGATTTCTCTCTACTTGAGGAAAAAATTAAAACTTTAAATTTAAGCGGAATAAGTGCGACAAGATTTTGGCAGGATTTTATTGGTCGCTTATTATTGCCAATTTCTGAGGTGATGGAAGAAAGTTCTGAAGGGAAAGTTAATATCGCCAAGGTTTTAAAGAATGCAGGAGGTAAAGTGGAAAAATATCAGAGCTATGTTAATGAATTAAGAAGTGAAATTGAGGATGATATTTTAAAAACAGCCCAAGAAGAAGTTGAGGCTTATAAAAAAATTTTTGATATTAAAGAAGAGAGTCAATATATTTTTAATCTTTTATCAGAAGATATTTTAATTATTTTAAATTCTAGCAGTTTTGAGGCGGCCGCTGCTTTAAATCGTAGTTTAATTTTTCTTTTATTTAATGCTGATAATTTTAAGGATGAGGCTTTAAGAAAAATTTTTGCTAATAAGGAATTAATTGGCGAAGCAAAAATTTCTATTGATGATAAAGAGGTCGCGCCCACAGTTTCTGCTTGGCTCAAAGATTTTATCAAAAATAACGGCTCAAGCTTGTTTGATGATTTAATTTTAGCTCAATATTTAAACACCTCTTCAAATGCCAGAGCCCTTAAGTCTAAAGAAAAAGAGACTTTAGGAAATTTAATTCGTTTTTATAAAAATATTACCTTTTTTCCAGAAAGTATGAACGAAATTCCGCCTCAAAAATGGCAAATATTTCCTTTTGACGCGACTAGTTATTGGCAAGAGATTGAGGGCTCGGTAAAAAATAAAAAACAACTCGGCCTACCAACAGAATCGGAAATAATTGAAGAAGAAGCTTGGTCGGATGATGATGTTTTAAGTGAAAAAGATTTTAAGCCGGAAAATTATGATGATAGTAAGGAGCTTAGAATTTTACGAGAGTTATTATCTTCTTTTCCGCCAGCTAGTTTAGAAAGAAAAGCAATTAACGAAGAAATTAAACGACTTGAGCGAAATAAAAAATAAAATGTTTGATTATTTACAACAATTTAATAATTTACCAAATACTTTACGTGATAAAGTTTCCTCGCCAGCAGCAATGCGAGCGGTTTTGGCTTTGGAGTTAAAATATAAAGTTGATTTAGCGGCTCTGGTGATGAAAGTGATGACAAAAACTTTAAAAGTTAAGGATTTGCCAGAATATTTTGTTAATGAATTTTCTTTAAGTCAGAATGACGCCATCGCTCTGAAGGAAGAAATGTTAAAAGAAATTTTTGCTCCAGTTAGTGAGTATTTATCTTTAGATGAAACTAAAAAAATTCCTGAAGTTAATAAGTTTCCCTTAGCCTTAATTAAAGAGGCTGGCTTATCTTTGCCAAGTGAAGATCTTTATATTCGCTTGGAGAATATAATGCTAACTTTTTTAAAAGGAGTCAGGACCAAGATAGACGCTAAGAATTCTTTGATGAAAAAAGTCGAGTTTGGTGGTCTAGGTTTAACTCAAGAAGAGGCGGATAGAATTGTTAAATTAGTTGAGAAGCAAGAGGAGGAAAGAAGCATGTCAGCTGCTCAGGCGGAAATTAAGAGTTCTTCAGTTGACCAGGCTATTATAAATCAAGTAATAGAAGGCGAAATTTCAGCCACGCCAACAACAGAAAAAAGCTCAAGAGAAAAGCTCAATCAAATTATCATGGCGGCGGAAACAAATTCGTCCCAAGTTTATGATTTAAAAAAATCTTTGGCTGAAAAAACAAATAAAGAAGAAGCAGAGCAAAATCTTTTACCATTAACAAACGACAGACTTAAACTTGAGGAAAAATTAGAATTAAAATCTGAAACAACTTCAACACCAACTTCAACACCAACTTCAACACCAACTTCAACACCAACTTCAACACCAACTTCAACACCAACTTCAACACCAACTTCAACACCAACTCAGGAAACAGTACCAACTTCAGTTCAAGCAAATAAAATTGAAACAGAAAAACCGACGATTAGAGAAGTTGACTCAAAAACAGACTGGAAACAAGAGCGAGAAGATTACGTTTCTCCTAACACCTTAAATTTCAATTTTAAACGTCCGGCGCCAACTTCAAGCAAACCAAGAATGGAAGATATTAAACCGGTCGCGAAGGCGATGGGGCCAATTGATGAATTAGCTTTTCTTGATTTAACAAATTTTCGACGACTTTCTAATAAAGCTGATGAGGCCGTCTTGAAGATTTTTAATAAAATTAAATTGTTGGAAAAAGATGGCTATGATAAAATGGTTTCAGGGGTAAAAGCTTGGCGTCAAAATGAGGTTAATCGTTTATATATAAAAATTGGACAAGAGGCTCTCCTTAAAGATTTATCTTTACAGGATGTTATTGTTGAGCGCCAAAAGAGAAATATGCCTTATTTAAAAATTGAAGAAATTAATGCAATTTCTAAATTAAACGGAAGATTATCTTTTTAAAAAAATGCAACAATTTGTCGTACCACAATTTATTGATGTTGAAGCAAAAATTATCGGACCAATTACCGCTCGTCAGTTTTTGATTTTTCTTGCCGCCACTTTAATCATTGCTCTTTGTTATCGCTTGCTTCATTTTACTCCTTTTTTGATAGTCACAATCGTAGTTGTTAGTTTAGCGGGGACTTTTGCTTTTGTTAAAATAAATGGTCGGGCTTTTCATTATTTCGTTTTAAATTTATTACAAACAACTCGCCGCCCCAATACTAGAGTTTGGAATCATAAAATTGTCATTAACGAGCAAGTAGAAAAAACACCAATTCAAAAAATTGATTATCAACCACTGCCAAAAAGAGAGTATAAAAAATCAAGATTAGCGGAAATTTCTTTAATTGTTGATACTAGCGGCAAGTATAAAGGGGAAAATCAGAAATTTTAAAATATAATTATGGCTCAAAACAAAATCAGAAATTCAACCCAAGAACATCTTAGCATTGCTGAAATCAGGGATGGTATTGTTGTTTTAAAAGATGGGACTATGCGTGCGGTTATTATGGTTTCTAGTATTAATTTTTCTTTAAAAAGTGAAGATGGTCAAAACGCGGTCATTGGTGCTTATGTTAGATTTTTAAATAATTTAAGTTTCCCCTTACAGATTCTTATTCAGTCTAGAGAATTGGACATTGATAATTATTTAGAATATTTAAAAGTAAAAGAAAAAGAACAAACAAATCGTCTATTAAAAGTCCAGACTGCTGATTATATTGAATATATTAAAGAGTTAACTTCTTTAGGAAAAATAATGAATAAGAGATTTTTTGTCGTTGTTCCTTATAGTGCTCTATCGGATAAACGAAAAGGTTTCTTTAGTCTTTTAGGAGAAGCTCTGCGTCCAGCAACAATTTTAAAATTGAAAGAAAAAACTTTTAGAAATTACCAAGAGATGCTTGATCGTCGCGTTGAGAGTGTTGTTGGCGGTTTAGAATCAATGGGAGTCGCAACTAACAGACTTGATACCCAAAGTTTAATCGAATTATATTATAAAACCTATAATCCGGAATCATCAAAAAATCAGAATTTACCAGATTTAGATAAAATGAGAGTTGAACGCTAATTTTTTCCTATGATAAATTTTAATAAAAAAGCAAGCAAAAAAATAAAGATGAATGAGCCGGTTTCTTTCAGAAAAAAACCGGAAGGTTCTTCGATTGAGGACGACCCTCGCTTGACCAGAGAAATTATTGAAGAAGAAAAGATTTTTCGTCGTGGAGTTTTATCAGTTCGTGATATTATTGCCCCAGCCGCTTTAAAAGTTGAAGCGAATAATATTCGTTTGGGTAATAAATTTTTGCGAACAATATTTGTTGTTGCTTATCCTCGTTACATCTCGGTTGGTTGGTTTGCGCCGATTATTAATTTGAATATTAATTTTGATATTTCCATGTTTTTCTATCCGGTTGCCAGTTCTATCGTTTTAAAACAATTAAAAGATAAAGTTGGTAATTTAGAAGCACAAATTATCGCTGATGCTGATAAGGGGGCCGCTCGTGATCCTTTAAGAGAAACGGCTTTACGAGATATTGAATACTTACGAGACGCCCTAACTCAGGGAACGGAAAAGTTTTTTCAATTTGCTCTTTACATTACTTTATATGCTGACAACAAGGAGGGTCTTGATCGATTATCAGACCAGGTTGAAGATATTCTTGGTTCACGTTTAGTTAACTCTCGACGAGTTTATTATCAAGCTGAACAAGGTTTTAATTCAACTTTACCCCTAGGAAATGACGAGCTTTATATTACTTTTAATATGAATTCCTCACCGATTGCCTCCTCTTTTCCTTTTATTTCCTCAGAACTAACGAGTGATAATGGAATTTTATACGGAGTTAATCGTCATAATAATAGTTTAATTATTTTTGATCGCTTTTCTTTACAGAATGCAAACTCAGTTGTTTTTGCTACTTCTGGGGCGGGAAAAAGTTATGCTATTAAATTAGAAATTTTACGTTCCTTAATGCTCGGAGCTGAAGTTATTGTTATTGACCCAGAAAGAGAATACAAACATCTCGCTGAAGCAGTTGGTGGAACCTATATTAACATTTCTTTATCATCTGATAATAAAATTAATCCTTTTGACTTACCAACATCAATTGGTGGTGATGCTAGACCAAAAGATATTATTAGAAGCGCAGTTATTACAATTAAAGGTTTAATTAAGCTGATGATCGGTAGCCTTAATTATGATGAAGATTCTTTAATGGATAGAGCCTTGCTTGAAACTTATGCCAAAAAAGATATTACCCCCGACGCCGACCTCTCAACGATTGAGCCGCCAGTTATGTCTGATTTAGAACAAATATTAGAGGGAATGGAAGGTGGAAACGATTTGGTTTTACGATTAAAAAAATATACCAAAGGAACTTTTTCTGGTTTATTAAATAATCAGACTAATGTTCAGATGGATAACCAATTAGTTTGTTTTTCCGTTCGTGATTTAGAAGATGAGCTTAGGCCGATGGCAATTTACACAATTGTTAATTACATTTGGAATATTGTTAGAAGTGAGATGAAAAAAAGAATTTTAGTTATTGATGAAGCTTGGTGGATGATGCAAAATGAAGATAGTGCTAAATTTATTTTTGCTCTTGTTAAGCGTTGTCGTAAATATTATTTAGGAGTTACTACAATCACTCAGGATGTTAATGACTTTTTAGCCTCGCCTTATGGTCAAGCGATTGTTAATAACTGTTCTTTACAGATTTTAATGAAGCAGGCCCCAGCTGCAATTGATCAAATTCAAAAAACCTTTTTATTAACTGAGGGTGAAAAATATTTATTACTTGAATGTGGTATTGGTGAAGGGATATTTTTTGCCGGCAATAAACATGTGGCGATGAAAGTTGTTGCTTCTTATACTGAAGACCAATTAATAACTTCTGACCCACGTCAATTATTAGAAATTGAAGAGGCAAAAAAAGAATTTGCTGAGAGTCAGGGTTTAGAATAGGGCGTTCTAGTTTCAAAAGAATTAATTTTTAAAAATATATGGATAATAACAGAAAAAAAATTGGCATAGTTTTAATAATTTTAGGGCTTATAATAATTGCCTTAATAATTTATTTTGCCTTTCTAAAAAAGGATAAAGAGGAGCCAATTATAACTGAAACTCCTGTAGTTGAGCTGCCTTTACCGACTGGAGATGATTTAACAAACCCTGGAGATAGGCCTCGCTCTTGGCAGCCGAACTTAAATAATGAGGTGGAGCACGTTTTAAATGAAACTGATTTAGAAAAACGAGCCAAGGCTTTTGCTGAAAGATTTGGTTCTTATTCGAATCAATCAAATTATACTAATTTTTCTGATTTGGAAATATTTATGACTAAAAGTTTTAGGGAATGGTCAAAATCTTATGTTGAAGACTTAAGAGAAAGCGCTCCTAGTTATGAAGTTTATTATGGAATAAGTACAAGGGCCTTAACAACCGAATTGATTAGTTTTGATGAAGCAACGGGTAAGGCCGAGATTAGTGTTTTAACTGAGAGAAGTGAATCTTCAGCTGATGGTGGTGATTTAGAACCCTATCAACAAAAAATACTTTTAGAGTTCAATAAATTAGCTAATGACTGGTTAGTTGATGCGGCTTATTGGGAAAAAAGATAAAATTATGGCAGGAATGAGAAAAATATTTGCTTGCACAAATTGTGGCGCCCAATCTCCAAAATGGAGTGGGCGCTGTTTGGAATGCGGTTCTTGGGGAACTTTGCTTGAAGAATTGTTAGACGATAAGGAAATTAAAAAAGAAGCGCTGAAAAAAATTAGCGGTGCCGAGATGATTTCTCTTGGCTCTTTAAAGCAAGAAAAATTAATTCGCTTTAAAACTAATATTTCTGAAATCGATAGGGTCTTAGGCGGGGGCATTGTTCCTGGTTCTTTAATTTTATTGAGCGGCGAACCAGGAATTGGCAAGTCAACTTTAGTGGCTCAAATTGCTTCTTTAGCCGGGGAGGGCGAGGTTACGGCCTATGTTAGCGGTGAAGAATCAGCCCTACAAGTCCGTGATCGGATGGATCGTTTAGAAGTTAATTTTGAAAAAATTAAATTTATTTCTGAGACTAATGTCGAAAAAATAATTGCCGCTATTTTAAAAGAGAAGCCAGCGGTTTTAGTGGTTGATTCAATTCAAACAGTTTATTCCTCTTTAATTCCTTCTGAGGCTGGAGGAATTTCTCAAATCAGAACGGCGGCAGTTAAATTTTTAGAACTCGCTAAAGAAAATAATATTGCCGTTATTTTAATCGGACACATAACTAAAGACGGTCAAGTTGCCGGTCCGAAATCATTAGAACATATAGTTGATACAGTTTTATATCTTGAAAATGAAGCGGGCAGCAACCATTGTTTTCTAAGAGCAACAAAAAATCGTTTTGGTTCAGTTAATGAGCTCGGAGTTTTAGAAATGACGGGCAAGGGTTTTAAAGAAATTAAAAATCCGGGGGCAATTTTTATTGAAAGTCTTGGTAATAATTTATCTGGCTCAGTTGTTTCTTGTGTGATGGAGGGAAGTCGGCCATTTTTAGTTGATGTTCAAGCCTTAGTTTCAAAAACAGTTTTTGGTTATCCGCAAAGAAAAGCTAGCGGTTTTGATTTAAATCGTTTAGCCGTTTTAAGCGCGGTTATTAGCAAACGAACAAAAATTAATTTAACCTCCCAAGACATAATTTTAAATTTAGCCGGCGGTTTAAAGGCTTCTGACCCTGCTCTTGATTTAGCGGTAGCGGCAGCAATTATTTCTTCTGTTAGTAATAAAAAAATTCCTCGTGAAACTATTGTTTTAGGAGAAATTGGTTTAGGCGGAGAAATTAGACCGGTTAGTAAATTTGAACAAAGAGTAAAGGAAGCGGAGCGACTTGGTTTTAAAAAAGTTATTGCGCCGATGGTTGATATTAAAGGTTCTAAGTTAGAATTTTTAGGAGTAAAAAATTTACAAGAAATAGTTGAGCTTATTAAATAAAAAATAAAAAAACGAGCCCAGAGGAGCCCGTTTTGTTGTCAAAATTTTTTGACTGCATTTTAATTATTTGACCTAGTTTTATCGAAGCTAGGCCATGGACTTTTCTCCAGGCAGACGGTGGAGTTTTTTAAGTGGCTCAATTATCGCCTTAGCTTTTTTTCCTGCTTTTTTGTTCAGAAAATTAAGCTGATCCACAGTTACTGACTTGGAAGCTCGAGAAGAATATCCCGTAAAGCTTCCCACGATTTCGAACCGGCTGATGTCCATATGGATGTCCTCAACTCTGCCTTGTTCTCCTTGGTGCACGCACGATAATCCTGTTTTACACATGCTGAATTAAATAAATTAACATTTGGTTTATCTATTGGTCTCAAAAATAGTTTTGATCTCAAAGTCTCTTATTGAGTTTTATCCAATTTTTGATTTTTTATTTAGATTTTAAAGTTCTAGTTTTTTTAAAAAAAGCTTAAAAATATTTTTTAAGACAATACTATAATATTAAAGTCTTTAGCTTCTTTTGTCAATTGAAAAACAGCCGCCCCTTGACATTTAAGAAAAAGTGTGATATAATATTATTATTGTAAAAATAGTAAATTAACATAAAAAAGGAGCAGTTTCTGAGACCGATAAACGGGGTAAGGAAGCTGATAAATCATGAAAAAAAATATGAAAAAATTGAGCAGCCTTAGTGTAAAAATGACTAAGGTTAGTATGATCTTGTTGGTGTTTGTGATATTTATTGCCATAGCGGGCTTGACCGAATCAATGGTCAACGGACAATGGCTTGGGGTGATTGTCTCGGCCTTAGTTCTTTACGGTTCCATTACGCTAATTGTAAAAATCGTAAAGACCAAAAACTTCAAGACTATTGAAGATCTTGAAGGGCCAGGGAGTCTCGGCGAAGAAATCACTGATTGATGTGTCGGAAATTATCCAACTCATTGCGAAGAGAAAGTAATCGGACTTAAATAATAAGTCACAAGGAGCCAAATTAAAAGGCTCCTTTTTTCTTTGTCAAAAATTTTTACTCCAAATGAAAATCTCTATCTAAAGCTCCGAGCTTGGCTTTAAGCAAGGGATAATTTTTTAAATCCTTATCCTCCTCTAATATTTTATAGGCGAAGTCGCGGGATTTTTTTATTGTCTCTAAGTCAAATAAAGCGAGAACGCTTAAATCAAAAAATCCGCTTTGATAAGAACCAAAAACCTCGCCGCCGCCCCTTAAGCTTAAATCAATTTTTGCTAAATCAAGACCGCGACTATATTTTTCTAAAGACTCTAAGCGTTCAACTGTTTTCTCATTTTTTATTTCATCATTACTTGGGAAAAGAAAACAATATGATTCTAGGTTGCTTCTATTAACTCGCCCTCGAAGTTGATGTAATTGCGCTAAGCCAAAACGATTAGCGCCCTCGATTAAAATAATAGTTGCATTAGGAATATCAATCCCAACTTCAATTACCGTTGTCGCCATTAAAATATCAATTTTTTTGGTCGCAAAGTCTGCCATGATTTTTTCTTTTTCATCTTTTTTTAGTTTTCCGTGAATTAAAGCAACTTTAAATTCCTTAAAATCAGCGTCGGCAATTTTTTCATATTCTTCTTGGGCCGACTTAAAAGAAATTTTATCAGAGGCTTTAATCAGGGGATAGACAAAAAAAGCTTGGCGGCCATTTTTAATTTCTTTTTTTATAAAGTCATAAACTTTTTCTCTTTCGCTTTCGCGGTAAACTTTTGTTTTAGTTTTTTTTCGCCCAAGAGGAAGTTCGTCTATTAAAGATAAATCTAAGTCGCCATAAATTGCTAAAGACAAAGAGCGGGGAATCGGGGTTGCTGTTAATGAGAGAAAATGGGGGCTTGAATTTCCTTCTTTATTTAAATCAATTATTTTTTTTCGCTGATTAACTCCGAAGCGATGTTGTTCATCAACAATAACTAAACCTAGATTTTTTAAAACCGATTTTTCTTGAATTAAAGTTTGAGTACCAATCACAAGATCTGCTTCTTCCGGATTTCCTATTTTATAAGAGCGAGTTTTTAGAGTAATTTTAAAATTATAGGCTTCTAATAGTTTGGAAATTGTTTTGAAGTGTTGTGCTGCCAAAATTTCACTTGGAACCATCAGGGCCGCTTTTTTAGCGTTTAAAGCCGTATTTAACATGGCAATTACCGCTACCAAAGTTTTTCCACTACCAACATCTCCTTCTAATAAACGACTCATTGGCTGGTTTTTATCTAAGTCTTTTAAAATTTCCCAGGCTGATTTTTTCTGTCCGTCCGTTAATTTAAAAGGCAGGGAATTAACAAAATTTCTTGTTTCCTCTTCTTGAAAATTTATTTTTGGTGCACTTTTGCTTTTAATAATTTTTTTAATTGACTGTGATTTTAATTGGCGTAAAAATAAATTAGAAAAAGCTAATCGTTGTTTCGCTCTTTTAATTTCTTTTTCATCTTTTGGAAAATGAATTAAGCTTAATGATTCTTGCAGTGGAATTAATTTCAATTCTTTAATAATATCTTTTGGTAACCATTCTTTTAAGCCAGATCCCAGTGGTAAGATTTTTTTAATTGTTGTTCTTAAAAGTTTTTGGGTTAAGTGACCCTCGGTTAAATGATAAATTGGTACTAAATTTGTCGGCGCATATTTTTCTGAAGAATTTTTTTCGTTTACTTCTTTTTCATTAGTCCCTATTTTACCAATTAACTCTTCACCAATTTTCATTCTTTCATATTCCGGCGAGACCATTGTTAATTGGCCGTAACTGTCTGATATTTTTCCACTTAAACTTAAGCGGTCACCAACTTTTAAACTTTTGGCTAAATAAGGTTGATTAAACCAGATGACTTTTAAAGTTTCGCGTCCATCGTTTATCAAAGCTTCAGTTAAATGCATTTTTCTTTTTCGTCCGCGCCTACCTTCGATTAATTCAATTTCGCCTTGAACTTTAACATTCTCGCCAATTTTTAAATCGCTAATTTCTGTGACATTTTCATATTGTTCATAACGAAAGGGAAAATAAAAAAGCAGGTCCGAGACAGTGCTAAGACCTAGCTTTTTTAAAATCACGCTGGTTTTTTCGCCAATTCCTTTAATCTCTTTCAAATTGGAATTTAAATTGGCCATATATCACAAAAATGTGCTTCCGCCAGGAATCGAACCTGGATTACAAGATCCGCAATCTTGTGTCCTATCCGTTGAACGACGAAAGCCTTAAATCTTATGCGCAAGACTTTTATATCTTATTATAGTTTTAGGATTTTAGTCAACTGTTCAGAAACAGGCGGATGGGTTCTTTCTAAATCTTCCTCCAAATATCTTTTTAGAAAATTTCTGACCGATAAAGCATCAAGACTTCTAAGGGGAATCGAAAGACGAGGGCGCATGTTGTTTTTAAATTCAAAATATAAATTTTTAACACTGTCTTTTGGTCGGTATAAAACACAGAAATTTTTTATATCATCATATTCATAAAAGTTCTGACCTAATTTTACCCCATTTATATCAAGTTTAACTCTAATCATTTTCGGTTCACGAGATTCAATTATAATCATTATTGTTGCCGCTAGAATTATAATTAAGGCAAAAAGAAAATTATTATTGCTAGCTAAGAAAGCAAGTTTAAGCGGGCTTAGACTTAGGGAAAAAAAGGAGAAGAAGATCATTAAAAAGGCTAGGACGCCGGCAATAATATACCAATTTTTACTTCTTTCAGGTTTGCGAAATTCTGGGACTTCCCAGACGACTTGAGTTTTCATGTCTTGCGGCATATTTTTAGATAGCGCTAAATTTATTAATTTTATTTTCCCTAAGAAAGCAGATTGACATCCACCTTAGGATTTTATATAGTTATTATAACATAAAAATAAAAAAAGTTCAGGTCTTAAAAAGACTTGAAAATGGAGAGGTGGCTGAGCGGCTGAAAGCGGCAGGTTGCTAACCTGTTATAGGGGTTTATTCCCCTATCCGGGGTTCGAATCCCCGCCTCTCCGCGTAAAAAATAAATACCCCATTTGGGGTATTTATTTTTTATTAGACGAAAGGGATTCGAACTGGTTGGAAGCGAGACGCGAGAGAGGGC
>JAACPL010000041.1 GCA_009995495.1 Candidatus Falkowiibacteriota bacterium | reverse complement strand
ACTTATTAATGTTAATTTGCTTTATTTAATATTAGCTATTACTAGTCTTAATATTTATTTCTTTGTTGATTTTTTAAGTTACAAGAATTACACCATAGCACACTCTAGAATAAAAGTCAATATTTATTTTTTCAGAGATAAGTATTATACTAAAGTTAAATTAATAATGAATTAAAGCTTTCCTAGAGCTAATTGTTCTATAATCTATTTTTATGAATATTTTTAAGTTTTTTCAAGATGCCAATCAGAAAATTGTTGAATTAATGAAGCCAATTTTAGCGAAAATTGAGTCTTTTGAGGTAGAATTAAAGGACTTAAAGCTTGAAGATTTTAAATTAAAAACAGAATCTTTTAAAGAACGCTTGAAAAAAGGAGAGACTCTTGACGATTTATTGCCAGAAGCCTTTGCCACTATGCGTGAGGCGGCGCGACGAATTCTTGGCCAGCGTCATTTTGACGTCCAAATGATAGGTGGTATTGTTTTGCACCGTGGTCAGATTGCCGAAATGAAAACTGGTGAAGGTAAAACTTTAGTTGCAACTTTGCCCCTATATTTAAATGCACTTGAAGGAAAGGGTGTTCATCTTGTCACTGTTAATGATTACTTGGCTCGCTTAGGCGCTGGTTGGATGGCTCCGGTTTTTCATTTATTAGGACTAAGTACTAGCGTTATTATTCATGACGCGGCTTTTGTTTATGATCCGGAATACAAAAATGAAGAGGAGTTTGATGAACGTCTTCAACATTTTCGTAAAATTTCTCGTCGCGAAGCTTATTACTCCGATATAACTTATGGAACTAATAATGAATTTGGTTTTGATTATTTGCGCGATAACATGGTTTATACTCTTGAACAAACAGTCCAACGACCGCTTAACTATGCGATTGTTGATGAAATTGACTCTATTTTAATTGATGAAGCGCGAACCCCTTTAATTATTTCCTCTCCAGCCGAAGAGTCTGGTGATAAATATTTTAAATTTGCTCAGATCGTTCGCGGCTTAATTGAAAATGAAGATTATAATATTGACGAGAAGATGCGAACCGCTTCTTTGAGTGATGCTGGGATAAATAAAGTTGAGAAAATTTTAGGCCTGGGAAATATTTATGTTGAAGGCGGAGTTAAAGAGGTTCATCATTTAGAACAAGCTTTAAAGGCCCAGGTTCTTTTTCATCGCGATAAAGATTATGTTATTAAAGACGGTGAGATAGTTATTGTCGATGAGTTTACTGGAAGAATGATGCCTGGACGTCGTTATAGCGAGGGACTACATCAAGCGATTGAGGCAAAGGAAGGGGTTGAGGTAAAAAAAGAGTCACGAACGATGGCGACTATTACTTTTCAAAATTTATTTAGAATGTATAAGAAGTTGAGCGGTATGACGGGAACAGCCGAAACTGAGGCCGAAGAATTTCATAAAATTTATAATTTAGAAACAATTATCATTCCAACTAATCGGCCTAATATTAGACGTGATGATAATGATTTAATTTTTAGAACTGAGGAAGATAAATTTAAGGCGGTTATTAAAGAGGTTAAAGAAAAAAACGCTCTTGGTCAGCCAGTCTTAGTCGGAACAATTTCAATTGAAAAAAATGAAATTTTAAGCGAGATGATGGAGCGAGAAGGTTTAAGACCAGAAGCTTTAAATGCTAAAAATCACCAACGAGAAGCGGAGATTATTGCTCAGGCTGGTAAAAAAGGTTCTATTACTTTAGCGACTAATATGGCCGGTCGTGGCGTTGATATTATTTTAGGCGGTAATCCGCCAGAAAAAGCGGAACAAGAAGCGGTTAAAGCTGCCGGTGGCCTTCACGTTATCGGCACCGAAAGACATGAGTCGCGTCGTATTGATAATCAGCTTCGTGGTCGTGCTGGTCGTCAAGGTGATCCTGGTTCTTCAAGATTTTTTGTTTCTACTGAAGATGATTTAATGAGAATTTTTGGTGGCGATAGGATGAAAAATTTGATGACAACTTTGAGAGTGCCGGCTGATATGCCGATTGAAAATAAAATTATTTCTAATTCAATTGAAAGTGCTCAGAAGAAAGTTGAAGGAAATAATTTTGACATGAGAAAACATTTAGTTGAGTATGACGATGTTATTAATAAGCATAGAACTGCGATTTATAAAAAGCGCCGTGAGATTATTGAGCTATCAGAAAAAAATGGTGGACCGTTGGTTGGAGAAATTTCTGGTGAATTACAGGAAGCGGAATTGCTTGAAAATGATCAAAAGGACGAAGCTTTATCAAGACCAGCAAGCTTAAGTGAGATTATCTTGGAAATGATAATTATGGAGTTAAGCTTAGTTGTTAATTTTCATACGGCCGGAGAAATTCCTGGTGATTGGAATTTGAAAGAAATTGCCGAAACGGTTGCCAGTATTTGGAAGGAAGATGTTTCTAGTTTAGGGGCCTTGCTTGAAGAAGAGGGGAGGAAAGTTGTACGACCTGATGAAAAGAGAAGATTACTTATGGATTTGTTAGTTAAGCGGGCTGAGGAAAGATATAATAAGATGGACGAAAACTTTAAGGCTGCCAATATGGACTTTAAAGAAGTGGAAAAGGGAATTTTAATTCGTTCAATTGACCAGCTTTGGGTTGAACACTTAGAAATGATTGATTATCTAAGACGAGGAATTGGTCTTCGTGGTTATGGTCAAAGAGACCCACTCGTTGAATATAAAAAAGAGGCTTGGCGTTTATTCCAAGAATTAAATGGTTTAATTAATAAGCAAGTTGTTTACTCAATTTATAAAACTGGCGACGCTTTAGCTTTTACCGCCGCTCGTGATATTAATTTATTCGCCAAAAAACCAGAAGAAAAATTAGAATTTAGTGGCGCCCAAAAAGTAATGGAACGTCAAGCTGATAGTCGCAATACTTTTGATTTAGTTAAAGAGAAAGTAAAAGACGAAAGCGGAAAAGTTATCGGCCGCAACGATTTATGTCCTTGTGGAAGCGGGAAGAAGTATAAGAAATGTTGTGGAAAATAAATATATGAAAGGCGGGAAAATTCATGAACTATGGAGTTTTCCGTCCGGAAAAGTAGACAAAGGCGAAACAATAGATGAGGCGGCTGTTCGTGAGGCAAAAGAAGAATCTGGGTATTTCGCCTAAACATGCCTATGAAGCCAAGATTATTGGCGGAGAATTAGCTTGGCCTAAAGATGAAATTCTTAACGCTGGATGGTTTACTCTAGACGAAATAAGAGGCATGAAGAATAAGCTACGTAGTAGTTGGATAATGGAAGCTATAGATATCATGGAAAAGAATATTGTTTTGCAAGTCGGAGTAAAAGCGCTTCTTCAAAATGAACAAGGCGAATATTTATTGCTTCACCGCTCGCTTATAAAATATCCAGAGATTAAGGGGAGTTGGGATATTGTTGGCGGCAGAATTGAGGTCGGAAAAACATTGCTTGAAAATTTACAACGAGAAATCAAGGAGGAGACAGGATTGATTTTTAAAGGAGTTCCTAAATTAATTGCCGCTCAAGATATATTAAGAAATCCTGAGCGCCACGTTGTGCGTTTAACATATCTAGGACAAGTAACCGGCACAGTTAGTTTAGACGTAACTGAAAATGATGATTTCAAATGGTGCGACTGGAAAGAATTAAATGAGGTTGAAGATATGGATATTTACTTTAAACAGTTACTTGAAGATAAAACTTTTTTGGAAAAATAAAAAGTTAAAATTGTTGTGAAATTTAACTTTTCTTGATGTTTGAATTGCTATAATAATTAGTCTAATAAACTAATTATTAAGCTATGAGACATAGAAGATTTGTAAAAATAGATCTATTTAAAGGCAAGAGATTAAGGGTAACTCTTTATAAAAGAGAATGTTGGTTTTCAATTGTTGATATTGTTGAGATTTTAACAGAAAGTCCGAGCCCGAGAAAATATTGGGTCCAGCTTAAGACTAGGAAATTTAAAAATTTTGAACTGTCCCCAATTTGGCGACGTTTCAAATTAATGGCATATGACTGGAAGATGAGGGAGACTGATTGTGCTAATATAGATGGATTATTTCGGATTATTCAATCTATTCCATCACCAAAAGCCAAGGCAATGAAAGAATTATTAGCCGAATTTGCTTATGAGAGAATGGAAAACCTTGAAAATCAGGAATTAGCAATTAAAAGAATGGAATCACATTACGAGTTAAAGGGTTATTCTAAAAATCAGATTAAGGAAAAAATGCGTCACGGAATTATTGTTAAAGAGGGGTGGACTCATGAGTGGTAAAAATGAAGTATATATGAAAAAACAACTCACTTTAGCAATAGTTTATATGGTTTGATATAGAAGAAATACCATTTGAGCTGATGTGGCCAGACGATATATACTGGATGCCGTATTTTTTAGAGAATAAAAAATTTGTTGGTAAATTTCTATTTGATAGAACTTCTGACGATAAATATCAAGCAAAAATCTTGTCACTTGATTTAAAGGCAGCGGAGTAAGTGGTCAATTTAAATAAATTTTCAACTGTCGCCAAATTGGGGACACTTGAAAATTATTAAAAAAGAAGGACGTAATTGCCCCCTTTTTTTAACTGTACGCTAAAATCGTACGGTTAGGTTCAGTTATCGACAATTTGTCGACGACTGAAAATTTAATAATCTAAACCACTTCTTTCTCCCCCTCATCCTTATTTTCCTTATTAGCTCTGGCATTAACCTCATAACTAGTGTTTTGGCTCTCAAAAAAGTTAACAAGCTCTAAAGTATCGGTTGCTGATGCCATCCATTTAGCCGGATTCGTATCGTGGAAATGCGGCTCAAAACCTAATTCCTCTAAACGTCTATCCGCAACATAGCGCACATATTGATTAACATAATCGGCGTTTAAACCAAGAATTCCGCGCGGAAACATATCTTTATTATAAGCTGTTTCCATCTCAACGCCGGTAATAATAATATTTTTAATCTCTTCGCCAAAACCTTCGTCAACAATTTCCGGATTTTCTTCTAAAATAGTTAAAATTAAATTTATACCGAATTTAAGGTGTAAACTTTCGTCGCGTAAAACCCAATCAATCATTGAGCCGAAATTTCTCAATTGTTTTCTTTGACGAAAACTTAAAGCGACCATAAAACCGCTATAAAACCAAATTCCTTCCATTACGATATTATAGGCAACTAAATTACGAACAAAATCACGCTTACCTTCAATTGTCTCAATATCTAAACGCTCGTCCATCTTAGCTAAAAAATTACTAATCCAATCCTCTTTAGCTTTAATTGAGGGTGTAATTAAATGTTGCTGATAAATTTTTTCTTTATCAAGCGGGAAAGTCTCTAAAACATATTCAAAAGCCTGGCAATGATTTGCTTCTTCCCACATTTGTTTTGCAAGATAAAGATGAGCTTCTGGAGCTTTAATATAAGGGTAAACGCCAAGAGCTAAAGTTCTATTAACAATTAATTCCGAAGGATTGAAAAAGCTCATCAAAAAACTAACGGCATAACGCTCATCATCAGTCATTTTTTTCCAATCATCTAAATCTTCCCCCAAAGCAATTTCGTGGGGGAACCAAGTATTAGCAACGGCCTGATTATATAAATCGTAGGCCCAAGGATATTTTATCGGCCGCAGTTGCATATCTTCATTGCGTGGTCTTCCTAATATCATATATTTGTATTTTAATTTATTAAAAATTTATTTTAATTATTGGCAACTATCACATTGCAGTCTTTCTTGAGGATCAAGGGGGCAAGCGGGACTTTGCGCTCTTGAAGCAATCAAAGCACCAAAACCTTTTCGGCCCATAGTTTCGGTTTTATTAACCTTAATTGTGCTTTGTTCAGCACTATGTCGGGGTTTCATATGGAGGTAATAGGTTGTTTTTAAGCCAGTTTCCCAGGCATAAAGATAAATATTCATAATTTCTTCCGTATCTCTTGTTGCCAAATACATATTTCGACTAATTGCCTGATCTATCCATTTCTGAGCCCTTGAAGCAACATCAATAAAGGCTTGGGGTTTAACGGAAAAAGAATCTTTGTAAATCGCTTTTAAGTTATCAGGAATTTCTTCAATCTCAGTTAAATCACCTTTAGAGCCAAGAATTTTTTCTCTAGTTTTTTCCCAAATACCTAAATCTTTTAAATCATCAACTAAATTTTTATTAAGCTCTAAATATTTGCCCGATAAAGTATTGCGACTAAAAATTTGAGCAAAACGCGGATCAATTCCAGTTGAAGTTCCAGCTACTAAACCAATATTTGCCGTTGGCGCGATGGCCATTAAAGTTGAATTTCGCATTCCTTGCTTAACTTTTTTTCTAAGTTTATCCCAATCCAATTTAAAATCTTTGTTAAATTTACTTAAATTTTCCCCCTTTTTTTCTCTTAAATTTTCAAGTTTTTCTAAAGTATCAAAAGGAACTAAACCTTTTGACCAGGCGCTACCTTTAAAATCAGGATAAGAACCTTTTTCTTTAGCTAAGTCGGCGCTCATTTCAATTGCGTGATAACTAATAAATTCTAATAATTCATCAGCTAATTCAGTCGCCCCTGGATTATCATAAGAAAAGCCAAGCTTCTCAAATAAATCAGCCAGGCCCATAACGCCAAGTCCAATCGCTCGGCTTTGTTTATCAGAAGTATTAGCCTCAGGGATTGGTGGCTCGTTAACATCAATTAAATTATCAAGTTGTAAAACACCGAGTTGGACGCTAGTTTTTAATTTTTCAAAATCAATTTTTTTGTCTTCGGTTAGATGGCGACTTAAATTGATTGAGAGTAAATTACAAACCGCAACCCGATCTTTATCAGCTGGCAAAGTTATTTCGGTACATAAATTAGAGCTCATAATTGTTCCCGTATTATTATTTAAAGCTCTAACATTAATCGCATCTTTCCAAGTTAACCAAGGATGGGAAGTCCCTTGAAGAGAAACAATCATATTATTAAATTGTTCCTTAGCTTTCATTTTTTTGAAAATTCTCATCTTTCCCGCTTCGGCTAATTCTACATACTCATTATAACGACGAGAAAATTCTTCGCCGTATAAATCTGGTAAGTCGGGTGTTTCTTTAGGATCAAATAAATACCAATAGTCATCGGCCTTAACGCGCATCATGAATTCATCAGAAATCCAGGCGGCGATATTTGCTGTTCTCGCTCGACGATAATCGTCGCCCGCATTTTGTTTTAAATCTAAAAAGTCTTGGAAATCAAGATGCCAATTTTCCATATAAAAACAAAGGGCGCCCATTTTTTTCCCAGCTCTTGAAATTGCCCGAATAGTTGAGTCAATAATATGGAGAAAGGGAATTGGCCCGGAAGAAAAAGTATTATTGGTATTAATCGGTGAACCGCTCGCTCTTAATCTAGTAACAGCTAAACCGATACCGCCGGTTGCTTTAGAAAGTTTCATCACATCGGCGACGGTTTTTGCGATATGATCGATGCTATCGTCTACAGACATTAAAAAACAATTACTTAGACGCGGAGATGGGGTACCGGCATTAATATTAGTTGAGCCGCCAGGAATATATTCTAAAGCGGACATTTTTTGATAAAATTCTAGGGCCATTTTTGTCGCTTCTTTTTCATTTTCTGCCATCGCCATCGCTAAGCGCATAAAAAAGTATTGCGGAGTTTCTCTTAATTTTTGGTTGGCGCCTTTAATTAAATAGCGATGCTTTAAAGTTGAAATTCCGGTGTAATTTAATAGAGCGTCATTTTCTGGTTTTAAATTCTTTGCTAGCTCTTCTAAGTCAAAGATATTTAATTTCTCGCTTAAAAGTTTTTCTTCAATTCCATTTTTAACATAAAGAGGGAAGTCGCTTCGGTATTTTTTTAACAAATCTTCATCATCTTTAAAGTCGCCAAGAACTTCTTTATAAATTAGTTTTAGCATTAGACGGGAGGCAATAATATCAAAGTCGGGATCATCTTTAATATTTTGGACGGTGGCGGAAATAACCGCTTGATCAATTTCCGTGGTTGTCATCCCGTTATAAAGAGTTAGACTTGTCTCAGTGGCAATTTGAGCAGTTTTTTGGGCGCTATCTTTTAAGCCCTGCGCGGCGTGAGATATTGCTCTATTTATCATCTCAGCGTTAAAATCTTCAAGTTTACCGCTCTGTTTTCTTATCTTAATATTCATAATTTATTTAGAAAAGCAAAGAAATCAGCGTTTCTTTGATTTACTATATTTAGTAGTTAAAGTATTATGTAATATACCATATATTGTATAGTGGCACAAGAGCCGATAAATAAAGGGGAAGATAATAATAGGTCAAAAATAGCTTTCTTCAACCATTACCATTTTGAGTACAGTTGAAAAAATTAATTTTAAGGACTAAAAAAGGGCGGAAATAAACTCTCAACTAATATTTTTGCTTGATTTTGGCTTTTTCTTGTGATAAACTGCAACTAAAGAAATTCAAGAAAAATAAAACTATATGTCTGTAAAAGATCAATCAATTTCAGAAATTGAGGCAGAGGCCTTAGCTTTTTGGGAAGAGAAAAAAATATTTTTGCGCTCAGTTGAGCGGGAAGCAAAAAATGGCGATTTTGTTTTTTATGACGGGCCGCCTTTTGCTACCGGAACTCCTCATTACGGCCACCTAGTTGGTGGAATTATTAAAGATGTTATTCCTCGTTTTGCAACGATGAATAATTACCGAGTTGAAAGAAAGTGGGGTTGGGATTGCCATGGTTTACCGATTGAAAATATTGTTGAAAAAGAACTTGGAACAAAAACTAAAAAAGAAATTGAAGCTTTAGGCGTTGAGAAATTTAATAACCTTTGCCGAACGAAAGTGGATACTTATATAGAGGAATGGAAGAAAGTTGTTAGTCGCTTGGGTCGTTTTGTTGATATGGAAAGTTCCTATCGGACGATGGATTTAAATTTTATGGAAAGTGTTTGGTGGGCTTTTAAAACTTTATGGGATAAGGGCTTGATTTATAAAGACCATCGCTCAATGCATGTTTGTCCGCGTTGTGAAACGACTTTATCGCAATCAGAAGTTAGTGAAGGTTATAAAGATATAAAAGATTTATCAGTTACGGCTAAATTTAAGTTAAAGACGGGACAGAAAATTAAAACCGCCGAGGGGGAAATTGAGGTTGATAATAAAACTTTTGTTTTAGCCTGGACAACGACGCCTTGGACCTTAATTGGCAATGTCGCTTTAGCGGTTGCTAGTAAAGAAAAACAAATAAAATATTTAATTTTAGAAGCAGAGGGTGATAGTAATCCTGGTGATACAATAAAGATGAGAGATAAAGAAAGAATGATTTTCGCTTACGATAAGAGTCATATCACTTTAAGTAATGTTCTTGGTCAAAATTTTAAATATGAATATAAAACCAAAGAATTACCTTTAAGTGATGAGGATTTATCTAAAATTCCTAATTATTATATTACCGAAAAAGGAAGCAGATTTAAAACTTTATTTTTAATAGATTCGGAAAATTTATTTGACTTAGAATACGAACCACTCTACGACTACTACGCCAAGGACGAAAAATTAGTTAATCGAGAGAATGGCTGGAAAATTTATTCGGCTGATTTTGTTACGACTAATGAGGGGGCTGGTATTGTTCATATCGCGCCGGCTTTTGGTGAGGATGATATGCGACTTGGGAAAGAAAAGTCTTTGCCTTTTGTTCAGCATGTCGGGATGGATGGAATTTTTAAAGAGGAAGTTAAAGATTTCCCTGGGCTCCATGTTAAGCCGATTGAAGATCATACAACAACCGATATTGAAATTATAAAAAATTTAGCCGGTCGCGGACTTTTATTTGATAAGAAAAAATATGAGCATAGTTATCCTCATTGTTGGCGTTGCGACACTCCTTTAATAAATTATGCAACAAGTTCTTGGTTTGTGAATGTTAGTAAATTGAAGCCGGAATTACTTGAGAGCGCGAAAAAAATTAATTGGTCACCTGATTACTTAAAGGAGGGTCGCTTTGGTAATTGGCTTGAAGGCGCACGCGATTGGTCAATTTCTCGTCAAAGATTTTGGGCTAGTTGCATTCCGATTTGGGAATGTGCTTGTGGTAGTCGTAAAGTTATTGGCTCAGTTTCTGAACTTGAAGAACTAACTGGAGTAAAAATTAATGATATTCATAAAGACAAAATTGATGGCTTAAATTTTGCTTGCCCTGATTGTGGGGGAAAAATGGAAAGAATTCCTGATGTTTTAGATTGTTGGTTTGAGTCTGGCGCTATGCCTTACGCCCAACTTCATTATCCATTTGAGAATAAAGAAAAACTAGAAAATAATTTTCCGGCTGATTTTATTGCCGAGGGGGTTGATCAAACTAGAACTTGGTTTTATTATCTCCATGTTTTAGCTGGCGGTTTAATGGGTAGGGAGGGATTTCAGAGCGTTATCGCTAATGGCATTGTTTTAGCCGAGGACGGAAAGAAGATGTCTAAAAAGCTTAAAAACTATCCTAATCCTTTAGAGTTGATGGATAAGTATGGGGCTGACGCCTTACGCGCTTATCTTTTATCGTCCCCAGTCGTTATGGCAGAAAATTTAAACTTTTCGGAAAATGGGGTTCAAGAATCTTTGCGAAAAAATGTGATGCTTTTATTAAATGTTTATAAATTTTATCAGATGTTTGCGCCAGAGAGTTCTGAAGATTTAGAAAAACTAGAGAAAGAGGCGAACTCTAGTTTGGAAAAAGGCGCTAAAAATATTTTAGATATTTGGGTTAAAGCTAAACTTAAAATTTTAATTTCTGAACTTAGCGCTTCTTTAGATTCTAAAAACGAAGCTAATAAAAGCGGGGAAATAAATTTACCGAAAGCGATGCGCTTAATTACCGAGTTTATTGATGAATTTTCAACTTGGTATTTAAGACGGAGTCGTGATCGTTTTAAAGCTGATGATGTGAGTGATAAAAATCAAGCAATTTTAACAACCAGAACAGTTTTTCTTGACCTAGCTAAAGTCATTGCTCCTTTTATGCCATTTGTCGCCGAATATTTATGGCAAAATTCTAGTCTTAATAATTATGAGGGAGAAAACTCAGTTCATCTTGAAACTTGGCCGGAATTAGAAAAGTTAAACGAGGAAGAAAAAGTTAATTTGGAAAAAATGAACTTAGTTAGAGAGATTGTTAGTTTTGGTTTGGCTGAACGAGATAAAGCGGGAATTAAAATTCGTCAAATGTTAGGGGAATCAAAAGTTATGATTAAAAAAGAAGATGAGAATGAAAATTTGGATGAAAATTATCTACTTTTAATTACCGACGAATTAAATATTACTAAGCTTGAGATTATTTTAGCTGATGAAGGTGTTTTAGGAGAAAATGAAAAAATAAAAGTTGAACTTGATTTAGAAATTACCGCCGAACTAAAGCAGGAGGGAATTAAAAGAGAGCTTGTGCGTTCAATTAATATGATGAGAAAGGATTTAGGACTTGGTCGCGAACAAAAAGCTGAAGTTTATTTTTCCCTTGATGATGAGGATATTAGCAAAACTTTAGAATTATTTAAGGAGGAGATTAAAAAAGAGACGATTAGCTCTAAAATAGAGTTAAAGAGCGATTTAGCTGAATTTGAAGCGACTGATTCGGGAGCGACTTTAAAAGACCTAAAAGTTAATGGAATTGCGGTAAAATTAGCGATAAAATCTTAAAAGGCGGAATTTTGAAACTTTATAAAGTTTCTTAATTTTGACAAACTTTATAAAGTTTTAACTTGAATTAATAAAAAATATTTCAAATTTTTCTAAATTTCTGCTATAATATTTATAAGTTGCTAGTATTTAATTGTTAAAAAATCACATGAAAAACATGGATGAGGAGACGTCAATACCACCCATCGCACAAACGATAATGCTCAGAGTAATCAGATTTATAATAAATAAAGCATCTTTAATATTGCTATTACCAATAATTATTATTACCAATATCGTGGTCATGACTCAGGGAACAATTTTTACTGGCTATATGTTATTTCCCCTGTTATTGTTAATTGTTTTTTTCATCTTTTATTTTCGTTTTAGAAAAAAAGTTTTACTAAGCCTTGAGAGATATATAAAAAATATGAGATTTAATCCAGATGAATATAAAAATATTAAAATTAGATTTCAAAAAGAAAATCCAGAAAAAAACTTTGAAAAATAAGCATTTTCTGTTATAGTGTAATAAGTTAAATTAAATAAAAGTTTAAATTAATCTAAAAAATATGACTATTTGGTATGTAGTAATCGGGATTGTGGTAATTTTAGTAATTGCTATTATCTCAATGTACAACGGTTTAATCCGTTTAAAAAATCGAGTTGAGGAAGCCTGGAGTGATATTGACGTTCAATTAAAACGTCGTTATGACTTGATTCCTAACTTAATCAGTACCGTTAAAGGTTATGCTGCTCATGAGCAGGAAACTTTTGAGAAAGTTGTTAATGCTAGAAGCGCGGCGATGAGTGCTCAAGCTAGTGGCGATGCTGAAGCTCAGGGCCAAGCGGAAAATGCTTTGTCCTCTACTTTAAAGAGTATTTTTGCTCTTGCTGAAAATTATCCAGATTTAAAAGCTAATACTAACTTTTTAGAATTACAAAGAGAGTTATCTGATACTGAGAATAAAATTCAGGCTTCTCGTCGCTTTTACAACGGAAATGTTCGTGACTTCAACACAAAAATTCAAGTTTTCCCAAACAATATGATTGCTGGTTGGTTGAAATTTACTGCTAGAAAGTTTTTTGAAATTGAAAACGAAGTGGAAAAGCAAAATGTTGAGGTAAAATTTTAAATATAAAATAAATTTAAAATAAATCTAAGTTTATAACAAAAAGGCTAAACTATTTAATGAATTAATGAAGTATTAAATTAGTTAAAAAAGCTTTTACAAACTATATGGAACTCGGAACAACTTTAGTAATTATTGCGGTAATATTTTTTCTCGCAAGTTTAAAACAAATTAATCAATACGAACGCGGAGTTTTATTTACCATGGGTCGTTATTCAGGAATTATGAGCCCGGGTTGGCGTTTTATTTGGCCAATTTTTCAGAGCTTTAAAAGAGTTGATATCAGAATTAAAGCGGTAGATGTTCCTGATCAGAAAGCAATTACAAAAGACAATGTTTCGGTGATGGTTAATGCGGTTATTTATTATAAAGTTTCGGAACCGGAAAAAGCAGTGATTGAAGTTGAAAATTTTTATTATGCCATTTCAAATTACGCCCAAACAACGATGAGAAATATTGTTGGTGAGACTACCTTGGATGAATTATTATCACAACGAGAAAAAATTGCTAATAGAATCAGAGAAATTGTGGATATTGAGACTGACAATTGGGGCCTTAAGGTAAATAATGTTGAATTGAAAGATGTTTCTTTACCGGCAAATATGGAGAGAACGATTGCTAAACAAGCGGAAGCGGAAAGAGAAAAAAGAGCGGTTATTATTAATTCCGAAGGAGAATTGGCCGCTTCCGAGAATCTTTCTAAAGCTGCCAGAATGTTAGCTAGTTCAGACGGGGCGCTACATCTTAGAACCTTACAAGCAATTAATGATATGTCTTCCGACCAATCAAATACAGTAATTTTTATGACTCCAATTGAAGTTTTAAAAGCCTTTGAAGGTTTTGGAAAAAAGTCCTTAATTGAAGTGGAGAGAATGGAGAAGAAAGATTAAAGAATTAAAAAGATGGCTAGTTTATATACTCACAGCGACGCTAATAAGCGAAAAACCTGGTTTTTGATGACTGGGTTTTTCGTCTTTATTATGATTGTCGGTTATGTTTTTGCGACGGCGATGGGCGACTCAACGATTTTATATATTGCCGTTGGTCTTAGTTTTTTAATGAATTTTATTGCTTATTATAATAGTCATAAACTTGTTTTAAGTATGAGCGGGGCGCATGAACTTAAGCCGGAAAGTTCGCTTGAAGCAAGAGAATTATACCGATTAGTAGAAAATCTTTGCATTACTGCCGGCTTACCTTTGCCAAAAATTTATATTATTGAAGATTCTTCGCCTAACGCTTTTGCGACGGGGCGAGACGCTAAACACGGAGTTGTGGCCGTAACGACCGGATTATTAGCAAAACTTGATCGCTCGGAATTAGAAGGAGTTATTGCTCACGAACTTTCCCATATTGGTAATCGTGATATATTACTGGCAACCATGGTCACGGTTTTAGTTGGTCTTGTTGTCTTATTAGCTGACTGGTTTAGGCGTTGGGCTTTTTTTGGCGGGAGAGGTCGAGATAGTAATAAAGACGGAAGGCTTCAGTTAATTATTATGGTAGCGGCAATTATTCTTAGTATTTTAGCGCCAATTTTCGCTTATATGATGCAATTTGCGATTTCTCGCAAGCGGGAGTTTGCGGCTGATGCTGACGGCGCTTTACTTACTCGTTATCCCGAAGGTTTAGCTCGGGCCTTAGAGAAAATTTCCGCCGATCCAGCTCCGCTTAAAAGTGCTAATCGAGCCACGGCTCATCTTTTTATTTCCTCTCCTTTTAAAGAAAAGAAAAAAGGCCCAGGATTTTTCGCTCGCGCTTTTATGACTCACCCACCGGTTGAAGAAAGACTTAAAAAATTAAGAGGCTTAGCCTAAACTATGAAATTAGAAAAGAAGAAAAAATTAGAGCTTTTAGCTCCCGCCGGGAATTTCAACAAACTAAAAACCGCTTTAGCCTACGGGGCTGATGCGGTTTATTTAGGAATTCCGGATTTTTCTTTGCGCGTTAGAATTAATGATTTTGATCTAAAAACTTTAAAAGAGGGGGCCGACTACGCTCATAGGCAGGGAAAGAAAGTTTATATCACGATAAATATTTTTGCCCATAATGAACATCTTAAAGCTCTACCGAAATATTTAAAAGCTTTAAAAGATATCAAGCCAGACGCTTTAATAATTTCTGATCCTGGCATTATTGCCCTAGCTAAAAAATATTTACCAAAAGTAGAAATACATTTATCGACTCAAGCAAACTGCACAAACTTAGAGTCCGCTAAATTTTGGACGAAGCAGGGAATAAGTCGGATTATTTTAGGCCGAGAAGTTACTTTAAAAGAAATTAAAGAGATAAAAAAAGCGCTGCCAAAAGTTGAGTTAGAATATTTTATTCACGGGGCGATGTGCATGGCCTATTCTGGTCGTTGTTTTTTATCAAAATTATTTGTTAATCGCAGCGCTAATCTTGGCGATTGTGCTCAGCCTTGTCGTTGGGAATTTGAAACTAGTCGTTATACCTTAAAAGCCGAGCGTCATGAAGCGGAATTAGAATTAGTAGAGGAGCGTCACGGTTCATATTTATTAAACTCTCGTGACTTAAATTTAATTAAACATCTAAAAGAATTAATTGAAGCTGGTGTTACAAGTTTTAAGATAGAGGGACGAGCTAAAAGCGATTATTATTTAGCGACTGTTTGCGGTTCTTATCGCCGAGCTTTAGATTTAATTTTCGGCGGTTTAAAGGGGAATAAATTAAAAAAAGAATTAGAATATTTAAATCATGAACTTGAAACAAAATTAGTTCATCGCGGTTATACAAGTGGATTTTTATTAGGTGAGAAAGCTGATCAAAATATTAAAGACGCTAAAAATGAGAGTAAGTGGGAATATTGCGGACAGGTTGTAAAAGTTAAGAAAAATAAAGAAAGTCAGACAATTTATTTCAAAGTTCATAATACGATTAAAGCCGGCGAGCTTTTAGAGGTTATTGGGAAAAACTATGATATAATAAAAATAAAGCCAAAGGCTTTTTTTGAGAGCGACCCTAAGGGTAATTTAAAGACAGAAAAAATAACAGAAGCTCATGGCGGAGGCGGAGCTAAAGTTTTAGTTTTAGAATTAAAGAATAAGGAATTTCAGGGCAAAGAAGTTTTCCCGCTTGCCGTTTTAAGAAGGTTAAAAAAATAAAAACATTCAAAATAAATGATTGCCTATTTAAAGGGGAAAATAATTCATAAAGGAAGCGGAATAATTATTTTAGAAAATAACAAGATTGGTTATAAGGTTTTTTTAGGCGAAGAATTTTTTAATAGCATCTCTCTTGATGAAGAAAGGGAGATTTTTATTTATCAGCAAATTAAAGAAGACGCTAACGATCTTTATGGTTTTAGAAATTTTTCTGACTTGGAATTATTTGAATTACTAATTTCTGTTTCCGGTGTTGGTCCGAAGTCAGCCCTTGGCATTTTAAATTTAGCTGGCGGAGCCGATATTAAAGAAGCGATTTTAAGCGGCGACTCAGCGAGCCTAACTAAAGTTTCCGGCATCGGTAAAAAAACGGCGGAACGATTAGTTTTAGAATTAAAAACAAAAATTGCAAAATTAGATGGCGGTAAGGAATTATTGAATTCAGCTATTAGTTTTGGCGCTGATGAAATTGATGCTTTAATTTCGCTTGGTTATTCTTTAGTAGAAGCGAGATTAGCCCTTAAGGAAGTTGACCCAAAAATTAAGGATAGCGGAGAAAGAGTTAGAGCGGCTTTAAAGAAGATGAGGGTTAAAAGTTAAGAGCTGGGTTGAAATTTAAATATAATTATAAAAAAATTTAGATAAAAGATATGAATATCTTTAAAAAAATTGCTTTAAACTTAAGAATAATGAAGCCAGAAGGTTTTAAAATTAAATTAAGGTATTTTTTAAATTCTTTAAATAAACTTTTCCGCTTCAAATCTTGGAAGTCAAGAGTTCTGATCGGAGTTTTTGTTATTTTAGTTTTAGGAGCGGGAACATTTTTAGTTTACAGTCAGAGCGGAGGCGGAGGCTCAATTGGGGGGAGTTCGTTAAATAAAGGCTTAATCGCTCATTGGGGTTTAGATCTTGAGGATTATGATACGACTACTGGCCAGATTACTGATAAAACTCCATATTCAAACCATGGTACAAATTATGGATCAATGTCAACAACTGATAGATATGAAAAAATTGGTGGGGCAATGAGTTTTAATGGAACTAGTGATTATGTTCTAATAAATGATGTAGTAACTACTAATCCAACTTCTTTTACCATTGCAGCTTGGATAAAAAAAGATGGTAATGGAGCTGTTTATGAATGTGTCTTACATCAAGGATCTGATACAAGTATTGGTAATAGCTCCTTCTGGTTAGGTTTAGATGCTTCCGATTATTTTACAGCCACAATTGGCGCTAGAACTGGGGTTGGTTGGTCGGCTGGAATTTTAACAGAAAAACCGGTTATTGGCGAATGGAACCATTTATTGGCTTCTTGGGACGGAAGTGTTGTTCGAGTTTATTTAAATGGAGTATTTAAAAAGCAATATAATCTAGCTTCTTATTCAAATATTTCTACCCCAGTGAGATTAGGAGCTTCGAGTAATGGTAGCACTTATCAATTTAATGGCTCGATTGATGATGTTCGTATTTATAATCGTGCTTTTTCTGATGAGGAAGTGATGTTGTTGTATGGTTCTTATGAACCAAAAATACAAATCAGTTCTATTAACGCCGGCCTCGTTGGTCATTGGACTTTGAGCGAGGAGGATTATAATTCAAGCACAAGTCAATTAAGCGATAAAACTCCATATTCCAATCATGGTAGCAATTCCGGAGCAACTTTTACAACCGATAGACATGGAAAAACAGCTGGAGCAATGAGTTTTAGTTCTGGTAATACTATTTCAGTTTTAAATAATAGCTCTCTTAATAATAATTCTTTGTCGATATCTTTTTGGGCTTATCATAGAGACTATACTTATCCCAAAACTTTTGGTGCTATAAAAAAATCTACTCCTAATTGCTATGCTGCTGGCGGAAAGGGTTGGGATTTTGGTCATGGATATAAAAGTGACGGCGTAGACGTTTGCGTTGCTGATGGTAATAATATTGTTAGATCCACATTATATTTTAATACTGGATCAAGACCTCCAGATTTATTAAATAAGTGGACGCATATAGTTTACATAATAGATAGAAGTCAAAATAAAGTATCTGCTTATGTAAATGGAGTTAAACAATCTAGTGAAATAAGTATTGCCTCA
>JAACPL010000040.1 GCA_009995495.1 Candidatus Falkowiibacteriota bacterium | reverse complement strand
TCCTCGTTGTCATTCAACTTTAGCTGATGATGAGGTTGATTATAAAGAACAAGAAGCGGGATTTTATACTTTTAAATATGATAAAGATTTTCCAATTAGTATTTCTACCACTCGTCCAGAAACTAAATTAGGCGATACCGCTGTTGCCGTTAATCCAAAAGACGAGCGTTATATAAAATATATTGGGCAAACAATTAAAGCCAATTTTTGTGGCCAAAATTTGAAAATTAAAATTATTGCCGATCGTCAGGTTGAGATGGATTTTGGTACCGGGGCTCTTGGCGTCACTCCGGCCCATTCCGCCACTGACTTTAAAATTGCTGAAGATAATGATTTACAAATAATCAAAGTAATTAATGAGGACGGCTTAATTAAGTCTGGTTTCGGAGAATTTTCTGGACTTAAAACTTTAGAGGCGAGAAAATTAATTATTGAGAAATTGAAAGATGATGGTTTATTAGAAAAAGAAGAAGAAATAAAAAACAATCTTTCTATTTGTTATCGTTGTTCTTCTCCGATTGAACCAATTCTTTCTAAACAATGGTTTATTAGTGTTGATAAAAAGTTAGAACGACTAGGCGGAAAATCTCTTAAAGAAAAAGCGATTGAAGCTGCTAGGCTTGGAAATATTAATTTTATTCCCGAAAGATTTAATAAAAGATATCTTGATTGGATGGAAAATCTCCACGATTGGTGTATCTCACGTCAAATTTGGTTTGGTCATCAAATCCCGGTTTGGTATAAGGGTGATGAGGTTTATGTAGGATTAGTTGCCCCGATTGAAAACGATTGGCAACAAGACCCAGATACTTTAGATACCTGGTTTTCTTCAGGAATGTGGACTTTTTCCACTCTTGGTTGGCCGGATAATTATAAGGATGGACAAAAAACCGCTGATTTAAAAAAATTTCATCCAACTCAAGTTTTAGAAACTGGCTATGAAATTTTAACTCTTTGGGTTTCAAGAATGATTATGATGTCTTTTTTTGCACTTGGCGAAATTCCTTTTGACAAAGTTTATCTTCATGGCATGATTTTAGATGAGAAGGGTAAAAAAATGTCAAAATCTAAAGGCAATGGAATTGATCCCCTTGATATGGCCAATAAATACGGCGCTGACGCTACTCGTTTAGCTCTTTTAACTGGCTCAACCCCAGGAAACGATGTTCGTTTTAGCGAGGATAAAATTGAGGCGAAAAGAAATTTTATTAATAAGCTTTGGAATATCTCACGGTTTATTATTAATTTAGTTGAAGATAAAACCTCTACGGAAGAAGTGTTAAAAACAGGCGAAGAAATAAAGACAGCGGCGGAAGTAAAAACCTCTGAAAAAAGTTTAGCCGACAAATGGATTATAGCGGAACTTGAAAATACTAAGTCTTTAGTAACCGAGTATTTAAATAATTATAATTTTTCTTTAGCAGCTGAAGTTTTACATGACTTTACTTGGAATAAGTTAGCTGACTGGTATTTAGAAATTGCTAAAATTGAGGGAGGAAAAAATGATTTGCTAAAAAAGATTTTAAAAGACATTTTAATTCTTTGGCATCCTTTTATTCCTTTTGTTACTGAAACTATTTGGCAAAGTTTTTTTGAGGGGGTTTTGATGGTAGAAAAATGGCCGAAAGCTAAAGAGCTTGAAGAAAAAGACCAAGAAGCTTTAAAAGATTTTGCCTTAATTCAAGAACTAGTCGTTGCTATTCGCAATCTTAGAAGTGAAAATAAAATTGAACCATCTAAAAAAATTAAAGCAGTTATTTTTGGTCATGAATATAAAAATTTAATTGAGAGCCAAAAACATTTAATTTTAAATCTTAAAACTGGAATTGAAAGTTTAGAGGTTAAAGAAAGCGGTAATCCGCTTGAAAATTCTTTAGTTACCGTTGTTAATAAGATTGAAATCTATCTTTTAGGAGCAATTGATGAAACTAAAAAGAAGGCGGCTCTTATTAAAGAAAAAGAAAATTTAGAAAAATTAATATCTTTACAGAAACAAAAACTTGATAACAAAGATTTTGTAAGTCGTGCCCCAGAAAACATTGTTAAAGCCGAACAAGAAAAATTAGAAAATTATCAAATAGAATTAGAAAAAATTAATAAAAACACAGAAAAGCTATGACTTTAAAAAATTATATTTTAGCGATGGTGGTTTTAACGGCTATTTGTTGGGGAATTTTTGTTTTTATTGCTGGAACAATTAATCCTTTTTCAACTAATTGGCTTGGCTTTCTTTTATTTTATATTAGTTTAGGGGTTGCCTTAATCGGCACGAGCTCAATTTTAGGTTTAGTTTTAAGATTTTTCTTTGCTAAAGATGAAGCGGTTTTTAATTCTGTGAAAAACTCTTTTCGCCAATCTTTTCTTTTTTCTTTGTTTATTATTTTTTTATTAGTCCTCAAGTCTGCCAATTATTTTAGCTGGCTCAACCTAATTTTATTAATAATTATATTTACAATTTTAGAAATATTTTTAAGTTCCAAGAAAAAAATTGAATAATCATATGAAAGATAAACTATATAAATTAAAACAAGAATTTTTAGTTAAACTTAGTGAAGTTAAGGATCTTGAAAATTTAAAAGAGTTAGAGTTGAGATTTTTATCAAGAAAAGGTGAGTTGGGTGAGTTAATGAAAAACATTAAAGATCTTAGCGGTGATCTGCGCAAAGAAGTGGGTCAAGTAGCTAATAAGATTAAGAATGAATTACAAGAGAGTTTCTATCAAGTCTCAGCTAAGTTTATTAAAAATACTAATAACACCTTAATTGACCCAACCTTACCAGGCTTAAAACAACAAAGTGGTCATTTAAATCCGATTACTTTAGTTCAAAATGAGCTTGAAGATTTATTTTCTTCACTTGGCTTTATAATTGAAGACGGTCCAGAGTTAGAAAGTGATTATTTTAATTTTACTGCTCTTAATGTTCCTCCGCTTCATCCCGCCAGAGATATGCAAGATACTTTTTATGTTGATTTAAAAAATTCTCAGGGAGAAAGAGATTTATTAATGAGAACCCAAACTTCCCCAGTGCAAATTAGAGCGATGTTAAAGTATGGCGCCCCCTTGAAAGTTGTGATTCCAGGTAGAGTTTTTAGAAATGAGGCAACCGACGCTCGCCATGAACATACTTTCTATCAATTAGAAGGGATGATTGTTGCTAAAGATATTAATTTTTCTAATCTTAAAAGTTTATTGGAAATAGTTGGGAAAAGGCTTTTTGGTCCAGATACTAAGTTAAGAATGAGACCAAAATTTTATCCTTTTGTTGAACCAGGAAATAACGGCGAATATACCTGCTTTCTTTGTCAGGGCCAGGGTTGTCGTGTTTGTAAAAATACTGGTTGGCTAGAAATTGTTGGTGCCGGCTTAGTTCATCCCGATGTTTTAAGGGCTGGTGGTCTTGACCCAGAAGTTTATTCTGGCCTAGCTTTTGGTTTTGGTTTAACAAGACTGGCGATGCTTAAATATAATATTAATGATGCTCGTTTATTTTCTAGTGGTGATATAAAGTTTCTTGAACAATTTTAAAAATATGCAAATTTCTTACAACATTCTTAAAGATTTTATAAAAATACCAAAATCAATTTCTCCTCAAGAGATTTCTGATAAATTAACTAACCACACTGTTGAGGTTGAGGGCTTTATGAATCAAGCTGAAAAATTTTCTGGCGTTGTTGTCGGCAAAGTTTTATCTGTTATTAAACATCCAAAAGCTGATCGTTTAAATTTAGCCGAGGTTGATATTAAAAAAGAAAAACTTAGAATTGTTTGCGGTGCCCCTAATTTAGAAGTTGGCCAATTAGTTCCAGTTGCTACAATTGGCACAGTTTTACCAGGAGATTTTGAAATTAAAGAAAGTGAAATTAGAGGCGAAAAATCACAAGGGATGATTTGTGCTGAAGATGAGCTCGGTTTGAGTGAGGGACACGAAGGAATTATGGTTTTAGATAAAAAAGCTAAAGTTGGACAAGACTTTGCAACTTATTTAAAAACTGATGATATTATTTTTGAAGTTGATAATAAATCATTATCTAATCGTCCTGACCTTTTAAATCATTATGGCATCGCTCGAGAACTCTCAGCTATTTTTGAGCTTGAGCTTGAAACCTATGATAAGTTTATCAGTACGCCCGAGCTACCAGAAAGCGGTGAAAAAATTGAAGTTAAGGTTGAAGATAAAGAACTTTGTCCTAGATATTTAGCCTTGAAAATAGAAAACATAAAAATTAAAGAATCTCCTGCTTGGCTTAAGGAGCGCTTAATTGCCATTGGTCAGAAACCGATTAATAACATTGTTGATATTAGTAATTATGTGATGTTTGAAATTGGACAACCGCTTCATGCTTTTGACGCTGAAAAAGTTAATAAAATTAATGTTAGGTTAGCTGATAAAAATGAGAAGTTAGAAACGTTAGATGATAAAGACAGGGAGCTTAAAGAATCTGATCTTGTTATTGCTGATGGTAAAAAGATTTTGGCTATCGCTGGCATAATTGGCGGGAAAGATAGCGCTGTGAATGATAAGACGACTGCGATTGTTTTAGAGGCGGCGAATTTTAAAGACACAAGTATTAGAAAAACAGCTCAAAATCTTAATATTAGAACTGAGGCTTCAATTAGATTTGAAAAAGCGCTTGACGCTAAACTACCGGAATTGGCCTTGAAAAGATTTGTTAATATTTTATTAGGTATTATTCCGGAGGCAAAAATTTCTGGACCAATTACTGAGATAAATAATTATAAAGAAGAAATTAAAGCAGTTGAATTTTCCTTTGCTTGGTTAGAAAAGAAAATTGGTCAAAAAATTGATAAAGATAAAGCCTTAAAACAATTATCAGCTCTTGGTTTTTCAATTAAAGAACTTGATGGAGAAATTTTGGAAGTTACTATTCCTTCTTGGCGCGCAACTAAAGATGTTAAATTAAAAGAAGATATACTTGAAGAAGTTTTGCGTCTTTATGGTTATAATAATATTGAGTCAAAGTTGCCAGATGAAACCCTAAGTCTACCAGTTGTTAACGAATTAAGATTATTTGAAAGAAAATTAAAAGATTTTTTTGCCCTCAAGCATTCTTTATTTGAAGTTTATAATTATTCTTTTGTTGGTGAGGAACAACTTAATAAATTAGAAATAGATTATTCACAGCATTTAAAATTAGCTAATCCTTTATCAGAAAACCATTCTTTATTAAGACAATCTTTAGTTCCTAACCTAGCTTTAAATATCAAAAATAATCAATTTAAGGTGGCGAGCTTAGGGTTTTTTGAAATTGCCAACACCTTTTTTAATTATCCTAGCACACTAATTAAAGATAAAACTAGCGATGATGTTTTACCTTATCAAGAAACAAAACTCGGCATTGCTCTGGCTGGAGATGATAAAGATTTATTTTTAAAAGCAAAGGCAATAGTTGGAAGCTTATTTGATTTTATTTCCCGTGGAGTCTTGTTAGAATTTTTACCAGCAGAAATTCATCCTGCCTGGGTAAAAAAAGATGAGTTTGTTAGTGTTGTTGTCGCAGAAGAGCTGGTTGGCTTCGTTTCTATTTTAAAGAAAGAAGTGGCAAATAAATTTGGCATTAAAAAGAACAGTGTCTTTATAGAACTAAGTCTTAAAGACTTATTTACCCTTTATCAAACTTACGGCAAAAATATTTTTCAAGAGCCTTCAAAATATCCAGCAGTTGAAAGAGACCTCGCCTTTGTGGTTGATGAAGAAATAATGTATAATGATATTAAGAGAGAAATTTCTTATTTTTCCGATTTAATTAAGTCGGTTGAATTGTTTGATGTTTATTCTGGTGACAAGCTTGAAGCGGGTAAAAAAAGCTTAGCTTTCCACTTAAGCTATTTATCAACCGAGAAAACTTTAACCGCAATTGAAGTTGATGCCCTGCAAGTGGAATTAATGAATCATCTAGCAGAAAAATTCTTAGCCAAGTTACGAGACTTTTAATCAAATAAAATAAAATTTATGTTTTCTACTAGCGGAGATATTTTGAATTTAGTTTTAGCGGCTTGTATTATCGCTTTAACTATTTTCTTATGCATTTCTCTTTTCTACTTTATTTCTAGCATCAGGAAAACTCATCGTGTTATTAAGATGGTTGAGGGTGGAGTGGCTAAAGCGGAAGAAGTAATAAATATTGCTCGTGATAAAATAAAAAGTGGTGGCGCCTACTTGATGATTTTAGGTGAGCTCGCTAAAAGAGCGATGGATTATTTTGTTGATAAGCAAGCGGAAAAAGCTGAAGCGAAGGGAAAGAAGAAGAAATGAGTTATAAAATATACTTACTTTAAAAAGACTGCCTAATTGGCGGTTTTTTGTTTAGCTTTTAGTCGTCAGCCAGCTTGTTCGTCGAAGCTCTCGTCTGAATTCGGATAAGAGTAATAGCTTAATAATTAAAACACTTGACTTTTATTAAAAAGTATACTATAATATATTTATAGTTAATTAAAGCTTTGTAAAAGTCCATTAAAAAATAAGGTTAAATTTGGTTAATTATTAAATTCATCTAAAATTAGGTAAATTTAATAATTAACCAAAATATTAACCTTTATAAAAAATTATACATCATGAAAAATTTAGTAATTTTTGTACTGTTGGTATCCGTGGTTGCAATATGCAACGCGCAGATTGTTGAGAGAAATTCTAATGGCGATTATCGTGTTGTCATAGAAGAAGAAAAATGGCAAGGAGTAGGAGTCGTCGCCGAAGAAGAAGCCTGGTTTTATATTAAATTTTTTCCCGAGGCAATTTCTAATCCAAATTCTCTTATTTCTGTTGAGAAATCAGAAAGGATTATGAAGATAACGGGTTTATTTAAAGCCCTAAAAAAAGTTGAGGAAAAAAATATCCTTTTTAACCCCAATGAAAATAAAATTGTTTTTGTTGAGGAAGAAGAAGAAAAGGAAGAAAAATCTTTTATTTTAGTATTTGCTTTAGCGTCAGTTTTACTGATGTTTGCGTCAAATATATCATTTAAAATGAAAAACAGTTTTTGGGGCTCCGCCGCCTTCGCCGCCGCCTTCGTCGCCGCCGCCGCCTTCGCCGTCGCTGCCGCCGTCGCCGTCGCCGTCGCCGTCGCCGCCGCCGCCGCCTTCGCCGCCGCCGTCGCTGCCGCCGTCGCCGTCGCCGTCGCCGTCGCCGTCGCCGCCGACATAAATAACAAGGGTTACAAATTTTTTGTAACTATTTATTACATTTTCATGTCAGCATATTTCATTTTTATATTTTTAGGAATATAAAAATGATAAAAAACAAAAATCCCGCACTAACAACATTAGTACGGGATTTTTTCTTTGTCGGATTATTATTTTTTTAATTACAATCTCTATTCGAGCATTTAATTTTCTTCGTCTTTAAATCTTCAACCATTAAAGCTTCGCAGACCGCGCATTTCTCTCCGGTCGGCTTACCCCAATAAGCGTTCTTACATTTAGGATAATTATCACAAGCATAGAAGACGCCGCGCTTGCTAAATTTTTTAACAATATTTCCTTCTTGGCAAATTGGGCAGGAAACTTCTTTCTCATCTCCAGAACTAACATTCTTAATATTTTTACAAGTCGGATAAGCGCTACAAGCTAAGAAAGGACCAAATTTACCAGTTTTTATTTTCATCTCCGCTCCACATTTTGAGCAAACTTCATTAGCGTATTTTTTTTCAAGCTCTTCAAGGGCTTTATCCCTTTTAACTTCACCGTTTTCCCCGGAGCTAACTCCGTTTTTAATATTTTTACAATCAGGATAAGCGCTACAAGCTAAGAACTTGCCGAAGCGACTAGTTTTCATCACCATCGCCGCTCCGCATTTATCACATTTTTCGTTTGTTTCTTGTTCTGGCATAATATCTTTTTTATTTATTTCTTCGTATTTTTTTAAAAGGTTGTTGTGGAAGTCGGCGTAGAATTCGGAAATCACCGGTTGCCATTTTTTCTTACCTTCGGCTATTTCATCTAAATCATCTTCAAGTTTAGCGGTAAAACCATAATCAATTATTTTTTTGAAATGGGCACTTAATAAATCTGTTACCACAAAAGCAATTTCACTCGGTTTTAATCTTTTATTATCATCACGCAGAGCGTAGTTTCTAGTAATAATTGTATTTATTGTTGGGGCGTAAGTTGAGGGGCGACCAACACCGTGCTTTTCCATCTCTTTAACTAAAGAAGCGTCGGAATATCTAGCCGGAGGAACAGTTGCGTGTTCGTTAACCTTTAATTCTTTTAATTCTAAAACCTCCGCTTCTTTTAATTCCGGTAAGTCCTGTTCTTTAGTTTTTTCTGGCCAAACTTTTAAAAATCCGGGGAAAGAAATTATTTGGCCACTCGCTCTAAATAAATAATTTTCTTTTTCTTCTTTAGATTTCACCACAATATCTACAGTCGTCGTTGCTAGTTTGGCCGGAGTCATTTGGCTAGCGACTGCTCTTTGCCAAATTAAACGATAAAGTTTAAATTGGCTTCTTTCTAATTTAGCTTCAAGTTGTTCTGGAGTTTTTTCAACCTCAGTCGGCCTTACCGCTTCGTGAGCTTCTTGGGCATTTTTACTTCTATTTTTAAAGACAACGGCTTTTTCTGGTAAGTAATTTTTACCTAAATTATTATCTATCCAAGCTCGAGACTCGTCTAAAAATTTCGGTGAGAGATTAAGCGAGTCGGTTCTCATATAAGTGATAAAACCTTGCTCATAAAGCTTCTGAGCGACTGACATCGTCTGCTTAGCACTAAAACCAAGTTGGCGATTGGCGGATTGTTGTAAAGTTGAGGTTGTAAAAGGGGCACTGGGAGCTTTTTTAACTTCCTTTTTTAAAACAGAAACTACTTCAAACTTAGAATCTTTAATCGCTTCTTTAATTTCTCCCGCCTCTTCTTTTTTTAATTCAAGCTTATTAAAACTTTTGCCTTTTAATTTATAAAGCTCAGCGTTAAAAGTAATTTTATCACCTTCTTTTTTAAGCTCAGCGTTTAAACTAGCATAAGTCTCACTTTTAAAAGCTAAAATTTCCTTTTCTCTTTCAACTATCATCTTCGTCGCCACGCTTTGAACGCGTCCGGCGGATAATCCTTTAGCGACCTTTTTCCAAAGAAAAGGCGAAAGTTCATAACCAACGAGACGATCAAGAACGCGACGAGCTTGTTGAGCGTCAACCATTTCTTGATTTATTTTTATCGGATTATTTAAAGCTCCTAAAATAGCCTCTTTAGTAATTTCGTGAAAAACAATTCTTTTAGTTGTTTCTTGTTTTAATTTTAAAGTCTTGGCCAGGTGCCAAGCGATTGCCTCCCCTTCACGGTCTTCATCAGAAGCAAGAATAACTTCATCACAAGTTGTGGTAATTTTTTTTAAAGAGCTAATAAGTTTTTTAGCTTTAGTCGGGACGATATAACGAGGAACAAAATTATTTTCAATATCAATTCCCATCTCGCTTTTTGGCAGATCTCTAACATGCCCAAAAGACGATTCCACAATATAGTTTTTATCTAAAAATTTACTGATAGTTTTGGCCTTAGTTGGCGATTCTACTATTATTAATTTCATAATTCGCTTAAATTATAGCCATTATAGCCATTTTTTATCAAAGATTTTATTTCCAATATACTAAGTGTACTATTTATTATTGCTGTGTCAAGTTTAGTTATTTCTGAGATTTCTTCAAGCTTTATATTTTCCATCCTCTCGTTTGCTTTTTTAATAAGAGAATAAATTAGCCTTTCTTCTTCATTTTCAAATTTAATTACACATCTTTTTTTGGTTAAACTCTTTTTATTTAAATATTTATTAGCTTTATCATCAATTAAGTTTTGACTAATGAAAAATTCTAAAACATCGTCGCCGTTTCTAATTAGTTTAGCCCCATCTACAATTAGTTTATTAGTTCCGCCTGAAAACTCGGAAAAAATATTGCCTGGGATAGCCATAACTTCACGGCCTTGGTCTAAAGCTTGTTTTATTGTAATTGAAGAGCCAGACTTTTCCTTAGCCTCAATAACTAAAATTGCCTGTGATAAACCAGAAATTATTCTATTTCTCAGGGGGAAATTTTGTTTTAGCGCTTTAGTCCCAGGGGGAAATTCAGAAATTAAGGCCCCACCTTGAGTTAAAATTTCGCGAGCGAGTTTTAAATTTTTTTGAGGATAAATATCATTTTCTTCAAGACCGGTCCCTAAAACAGCGATTGTTGCTAAATTATTTTTAAGTGCCTCATTATGTGCCAAAGAATCAATCCCATAAGCTAAACCACTAATAATTACTAACTCGGACCCGGAAATATAGTTTAAGAGATAATTTACTACTTTTTCGCCGTAAGCACTGTGTTTTCTTGAGCCAATAATAGCTAAGCCTTTATTATTATCAAAATTTATTTCCCCTTGATAGTATAAAAGGAAAGGCGGATCATAAATTTCTTTTAAAAGTTTTGGGTAAGAGTCTTCTTCTAAATAAACAAAGTTTATTTTATTTTTTTCAAGTCGCGTCAATATTTTTTCTAAAGAAAATTCTTGGCGAAATTTTAAAAAATCATAAACTATATTTTCTTTAATACCGGCTCGTTTTAAATCTTCAAAGTCGCTATAATAGGCCTGATTAATTGAGCCGAAGTAATTTAAAAGTAAGGCGATGCTTTTCGTTCCAATTTTAAAAAAGTTATTAAAACCCAAAGCGGCCAAGCGCTCTTTTTCTTTAAAAGTAGTATTATTAAGATTAGTAAATTTATCCCTAAATTTATCTTGATTAAGTTTTTTCATATTTATAATTTAAGTTAAGACTTAAATTATAAAATAAAAATCATTAAAAAAAGACAAATTTTTATTAAAGAAAATATCAATTATGAAATTAAAAAAAAGCTTTTGATTATTCTTTGTTAGTTTAGCTTTTAAAATTTATTTGTGAAAAGATTTCTTTTAATTTTAACTTTTCTTCTTCATTAAAATTTTGTAAAACAAATTTTTCCGTTGGAATTGGATTTTTTAATAACTCATTCTTTACCCCAAGCTTAAGACGAGAAAATTTTTGAGTCTTTAATTCTTTAATGATTGATTTTAAACCATTGTGACCGGCACTGCCAGAATCTTTAGCCTCTTTTATTCTACCAAAGTCAAGATCAACATCATCGTGGACAACCTTTAAAACTTCGCTTAAATCGGCGTCTTTTTTGTTGATTAAACCAAAGCTTTTTGGCAATAATTTATAATAAGATAACGCTGCTCTTAAACTTTCTCCGGAAAGATTCATGTAAGTTAAGGGCTTAATAAAGAGATATTCATCGTCTTGATAAGTTAGGGCTTTAAAGCGTTTGTTTTCTGTCCACTTAACTTCACCCAAATAAAAATCAAGCGCTAGCCAACCGATGTTGTGTCTGGTATTTTTATATTTATCTCCCGGGTTTCCTAGCCCAGCAATAATTACCATATAATTATTTATTTAAATAGTTTTATTCGTTATAAGTTGTATGTGATTTTTTATCTTTAGTAACACGAATATTGATTGGTGTCCCTAAAAAACCGTGTCGTTCCCGCAAACGATTTTCCATAAAACGAACATAGGAAAAATGCAAATCATCGTTTGGTCCAATCCTTAATTTAAATAGAGGCGGATTATTTTTTTCTTGAACAAATTCGTAAATTCTTGGTGGTTTTGTGCCCTTGCCTTTAGCTGGTTTATGAATTTTAACCACTCTTTTTAAAAACTTTTCTGTTTGTGAAGCGCTTAAAGCTAATTTTCTTTGTTTAGCAATTTCCACAACCAAATCCATTATTTTTCCAACCTTCTCACCCGTTTTTGCCGAGATAAATTGAATCGGAGCATAGGCAATAAAAGGCATTTTATTTCTTAAAAACTCAGTCCATTTTTTTGTATCCCGATCTTCAATCTTGTCCCATTTATTACCAATAATTACCAAACTTTTTCGACGATTATTTATTTCTTCAATAATTTTTAAGTCTTGATGGGTTATTTCCTCACTTAAATCTAAAATTAATAAGGCAATATCAGCTCGCTCTAAAGAGCTAAAAGTTTTTTCAATGCCAAATTTTTCTAAGCCCTTACCTTTTTTTCCTTGCCGAGAAATTCCCGCAGTATCAATTAAACGGATTAAATTATCTTTAAAATTTATTTTAGTGTCTTGCGATTCGCGAGTAGTGTGGGGAATAGGACTAACAACAACTCTCTCGTAGCCAAGAATTGAATTTAGTAAAGATGATTTACCAACATTTGGTTTACCAACTAGACAAACATTAATTGCCAAATCATTATCGCCATATTTTTCCGGAGCTTTATTTTTTCTCTTTTTATCAAGTCGGTTAACAATTAAATCTAATAAATCCCCAGTTCCTAAACCACTAACAGCGGAAACAGCAAAAGGTTCGCCTAAACCAAGTTTATTAAATTGGGCTGCTTCGGCTTCCGCCCTTAAACTATCAACTTTATTAATTACTAAAATTGTTTTCTTTTTATATTTCTCACTTCTATTAATTGCTCTTGCTAATTCTATATCTTCAGGCATTAAGCCGGCTTTGGCATCAGCTAAGAAAATTAATAAAGTCGCTTTTTCTAAATAAGAAATTGCCTGAGCCTGAACCATTTCATCTAAATCATCGCTTTTTATTTTTTTTCCAATATAACGATAATCTATAATTCCCGCCGTATCAACAATTTCAAAGGCACTATTATTCCATTCAACAATACCAAGATTACTATCACGAGTAGTCCCGGAGATATTTGAAACAAGAGCTTGTTTTTTTTCAGTCAAACAATTAAACAAGGTTGACTTACCAACATTAGTTCGACCATAAAGGGCAACTAAGGGTAGTTTTTCGTTTTTTTCTTCAGTTACATTATCTATCATATATTTTAAAACATTCTAGAAAGCTAAGGAGAATTAGAGAGAGTTAATAATCAAATTAATATTTAGTGTCTGCTTCGGTTCCTAAGACAACAATCAAATCAGGACTTGAACTTGAAAGCTTATACTCTTTAACCCATTCTGGCAAGGATTTATTTTCCTTAGCGTCTAACACTTCCTTTAAGGTGCTAAGGGCAGAATCTTTTTGTCCATTGCTTAAATCATAAATTATGGTTTCACTATAATCTCTCATTGGCGCATTAGCAACCTCTAAAATCTCAAAGCCAGCTTCTTTAGCTAGAGCTGATTTTCTTCCAGCTAAACCAGGAACCCAAGTTCCGTTTAGAACGGCGACTGAGCTTGTTCCAGAAATTGTTTTAACTGTTTCATTTTTTGTTTTTATAGTTGTAATTACTTCCGGTTCGGGGAAGATATCATTAACTAAAGTTCTGATATCAGAAAAGTTACCGGACTTTGGCAAGAGAATAAAAGCTCCATCCTCACCTCGGCTAGAAACTAAATAATTATCTGGAGCATCATTTAAAACAAAATTAATTATTTGCTCTCTTTCAATATCTTTACCAATATCCCAAAGTCGTAAGACTTCCCAAATTTCTAGATTAGTAGAAACATTTTTATTTAATTGATTAGCTAATTTGCTTAAGGTAACGGGATTTAATAAAGTTCCAGCTGATAATAATTTATTTTTTACTGCCTCTATCATTAGTTGTTGCCTTCTAGCACGGGCATAATCGGAGCCTTCAATGCCGAAAGCTTTACGACTACGAGCATATTTTAAAGCAGTTTCCCCGCTCATTGTCTGCTTGCCAGCTTTAAAATTTAATTTTTCAAAACGAGCATAGTAATTAGGATTATCTTCCTGGCCACTAATTGGATACATATTATCAATAAAAGAATTTTCTACGATAATTTCTATTCCACCAATCTCATCAATTATTTTAGCGAAGCCATTAAAATCAACTCTAATATAATAATCTATTTTCGTTTCCAATAATTCACTCATTGATTTAATCGTTGCTTCTCCGCCACTACCAGGGCTTTCAGCCTCGGCATAAGCATTAATACTATTTATTTTATGCCAATTACTTGTGGGGCTCACCAAATCCCTGGGAAAGGAAATAAGAGAAACTTCTTTGGTTGAAGGCTTAATACTGGCAAGAATTATAGTATCAGTTAAAAAAGCGCCATCATGGCCCTCACCGCCCATGCCGAGTAGAAGCACATTAATTCTATCATTTTTTTCTCCTTCTAACTGCTTATCTAAACTAGGAGCGAAGTTTTTTATCTTATTAAAAAAATTGTTTTGTTCTAACCAAAGACTGGCACCAGAACTAGACATTATAACTTGACCAGAAAAAATTAAACCAAGGATGACAACAAAAATAATGGCATTGGTAAAACGCCTTCGTTTTCTATTAGAAAAAACCTCCTCAAAAGATTCTATTGTTTTATCTTTTTTATCATTATCGTTTTCGTTTTTATTTAAAGAGTTTAATCTTTCTTCTTCTTCAAGTTTTTTCTTAAAATCTATCATATGTAAATTGCCTAATATTAAAGAATTTTTTAAATTAATAAAAAACCAGGTCGATAAAAATCAACTAAATCAATTATAATAACAAAACAGATATTTGTCAAAAGTCGATTATAAACAATTATAAATAATTTTAAGCTAATTTTTATTGATTTTTTATTTGCCAAAAGCTAGTTTTTGCTTTAAGATTATTATATAAATTCTATAAATATATGAATGATAAAATAATCTTTTCTGGCATTCAGCCCTCTGGGCGCTTAAATATTGGTAATTATATTGGCGCCTTATCTCAGTGGCCAAAAATGCAAGCTGAGAATAATTGTATTTTTTGTGTAGTTGACTATCATGCAATTACCGTTAAGCAAGACCCAGAAGAACTTCGTCGCCGTCTTTTAGAAATAACAAAAACTTATTTAGCCGCCGGAATTGATCCGGAAAAATCAATTATTTTTCGTCAATCTGATATTTCCGCTCATACTGAGCTTGCCTGGATTTTAAATTGTGCTGGAGCGAGAATTGCTGATTTAAATAAAATGACTCAATTTAAGGATAAGGCCGGTAAGAATCAAGAATCGGTTTCGGTTGGTCTTTATGACTATCCAGTTTTAATGGCGGCTGATATTTTATTATACGGAACCGAAATTGTTCCTGTTGGCGAAGATCAAAAACAACATGTTGAACTAGCCAGAGATATTGCTAAGAGATTCAATAATGATTACGGCGAGGTTTTTGAAATTCCTCAAGCAATTGTTAAAACTGAAGGAGCAAGAATTATGTCACTACTTGATCCGATGAAAAAAATGAGTAAAAGCGACGATAATCAAAATAATTGTATTGCTTTATTAGATGATATAGAAGAAGCGCGAAAAAAAATAATGCGAGCAGTTACTGATTCAGAGGACAGTATTTATTTTGATGTTGCCGAAAAGCCAGCCCTTTCAAATTTATTAACTATTTATGCTCAACTTGGTAATCGCGAGATTAAGCGTTTAGAAAAAGACTATAAGGGTAAGGGCTACGGTGAATTTAAAAAAGATTTAGCCGATGTTGTCGTTAAATTTTTAGAAGATTTTCAAGCTAAATATAATTCAATTTCTGATGAAGAGGCTTTGAAAGTTTTAGAGAGAGGCAAAGAAAAAGCCGAGGCAATTGCTAATAAAAAACTTAAAGAGGTTAAAGAGTTAATTGGCATTAAATAAAACTAAATAATATGTGGCTATTTTATGCGTTTTTATCAGCTATTTTTGCGGCCGCGGTTGCAATTGTTGGTAAATTAGGTTTAAAAAATATTGACTCAACTTTAGCAACGACCATTCGCTCAATCGTGATGGCCGTTTTCTTGATAGCTGTTAGTTTGTCGATGAGAAAGTTTGATGGCTTTAATTTTAATAGCATTCCCGCTAAAGATTGGTGGTTAATAATTTTTGCTGGTATTTTTGGGGCCTTGTCTTGGTTATTTTATTTTTTTGCCCTTAAACATGGTCAGGCAGTACCGGTTGTCGCGATTGATCGCTTAAGTATAGTTTTCGTTCTCGTACTCGCTGCTTTATTTTTAGGAGAAGCTTTTACTCTTAAATCACTAGCTGGAACTATATTAATAGCCGCTGGCGCAATTTTGATTTCTATTAAATAAAAATAATTTTTATAAAAAAAGAAGAGCGGCCATTTATTGGTCGCTCTTTTAAGTTTTCATTTCCTATTCTTTATATGATGTTTATTTTAGTTCCAAAATATTTATCACGGAACCTGATTTACAAAGGAAATCCATCCATACAGAATCTGGCTTAAAATTTTGATTATTGAGCAGTGCTTTAATCATCGTTTTTTTGTTGATTGTGTTTTTGTTTTCAAATATCCAATCAAACTGACTTCTCGTACTCGCTAATTCACATAATCGCAAGAATTGATTTTTTGCTACAGGCTCTAATTCGGCTATCTTCCGGTTACATGCACGATTAATAGATACCGTCGGTCCCTTAGGATCGAGAGGAAAAGGCTGATTTACATTTATTTTCGACGCTTTGTAGGCGTCTAACTTAAATTGAGTAGCCTCAAACTCTACATGTTCAATTATAAAGTCGGAGCTAGTTTTTGCCTGAGCATAAACCTCTTT
>JAACPL010000008.1 GCA_009995495.1 Candidatus Falkowiibacteriota bacterium | reverse complement strand
TATTTTCCAAAAAAAGAAAATGGTGAGCCCGATTTTTTAACTATTATTGATGAATCTCATATTGCCGTGCCTCAGGTTAGGGGAATGTATAATGGTGATCAGGCGAGAAAAAAAACTTTGATTCAATATGGTTGGCGCTTGCCCTCAGCTTTAGACAATCGCCCCTTGAAATTTTCTGAGTTTGAAAAGAGAATTGCCCAAGTTATTTTTACTACTGCTACTCCCGGTGAATTTGAATTAAAAAATTCTAAAAAAATAGCCGAACAAGTAATTCGTCCGACCGGCTTAATCGATCCAGAAATTGAAATTCGTCCGGTTTTTGAAAGAGAAAAAAACAGAAGCCAAATAAATGATGTAATGGAAGAGATTAGAGAAATTGCTAAGCTTGGTGAACGGGCAATTATTAATACTCTAACGAAAAAGCAAGCAGAAGATTTAAATGCTTATTTAAATACTCAAGGCTTCCGTTCTAATTATTTACATAGTGATATTAAAACTTTGGCAAGAACAGAAATTTTAAAAAGTTTTCGTGAGGGGAAGTTTGATGTTTTAATCGGAGTTAATCTTTTACGCGAAGGTCTTGATTTGCCTGAGGTTACTTTAGTCGCAATTTTAGATGCAGATCGGGAGGGTTTTTTAAGAAGCGAAACATCATTGATGCAAACAATGGGTCGAGCGGCGAGAAATGTTAAAGGAAAAATTATTTTATACGCCGATAAAATTACTGGCTCTATGAGTCGGGCGATGAAAGAAGTTGAAAGAAGGAGAAAAAAACAATTAGCTTATAATAAAAAATATAATATTAGCCCAACAACTACTTATAAAAAAATTGAAGATATGTTGGATGTTTCTAGGAAATAAAAATATGTTTAAATTTGAATCGTTTGTAAAAAAAGGTAAAGAGAAAGCTAAAAAGATGGCTAAAATTGGCACGTTGGCTATTGGTATTGGTGCCGGGGTTATATCTGGGCACCAAGAAGCTGGCGCGCAAAATGTTAAAGATACTGTAGAAGTAGATACGCGTAAGAATGAATATGACAGGCTGACTCAGAAATTTAAAGAGGAGCGTCTTTCTCCTGATTTATATGATTTATCAGACAAGCAAGATATTAGTGAAATAAAAAGAGCGGAACAAATTTCTCCAGAGAAAAAGCTTCAGGCAAATATTAAGGAAGTTAAAAATATGTTGTATACGGTTAAGAATCGAATTTATTTAAATTTTGATGGCCCTAAAACTGATTTTAGAGAACCGAGCGAAGATGAATTAAAAGAGGAGGAAGAACTGATAAAAGAGTATGAAGAATATTTAATTAGTCCTAGCTTAGATGTAAAAAAAGTTGGAGAACTAGAGTTTTCTGAGGAAAATTTTGAAAGAAATAAAGATGCTTACCGTTATTATGATAGTAAAATTGAAGATATAGCCAAACATATTGCCAGTGAAGATTATTTGAAAAAACTTATGGTCGAATATGATATTGATGAAACACAAGCATTGGAACATCAGCGTGTTCGTCTGAAAAATTTAAGGAACGGAACCTATAGTTTATCAATGACTCCTAATTTTTCATCTTTAGGAAAAAATTTTTCTACCGAATTGTATAAAAATTATACTGAAGCAGAATTTTCAACTGAGCACGAAATATTGGGACATAAAGTGGTCGGAGGAGGAGGTAGACTAGAGATTTCTCCTAAAGCAGGAAGATTAATGAGTCAGTCATCCCTGCCTATAAATTGGGAAAACGAAGAATTTAGTCAGCTGTTAAAGAATATTGAAAATACTGATGAGAGGGAAGCAATGAAGTTGCATCTTGGTAATTATTTTAGAGATGCTGCTGAGCGCTATGCCCGTAAACAAGAGTTAGAAATGGAAATGGAGATTTTAGGAATTAAAAAATATGGCGATAAATTTACAAATGAACATTATTTAAAATTAATGGATTTGTATCAACAGGGGAAACTTTCATTTGGATCACGACAATTCATTAGTACTACTAATTCAGAATATTTTGAAGCTATTTTTAATGAAATTGCTGAAAATAATAATGAAAATTACTATCACCCCGAATGGCATTATCAAGAAGATGATAATCAAGACTATAAAGCTTAGTATATGAAAATATAATACGAAGCAACATTTGCTAATATTAATAAGGAAGAAATTAGGGCTCGTTTAAGAGACGCCGGAGCTCTTTTGATTAAGTCGGAATTTTTAATGAAGCGTATTGTTTTTGAATTACCGACCGGACACGATATTCCTGGTGGTTGGTTAAGAGTGCGTGACGAAGGTGATAAAATTACAATGAGTCTAAAAGTTGTTGATGGAAATAAAATAGAAAATCAAAAAGAGATTCAAATTGTAATAGATAATTTTTCTGAGGGTGTTTCTTTGTTAGAAAATTTAGGAGCTAAAAGAAAAGCTTTTCAAGAAAGTCGTCGAGAGCTATGGCTCTTATATGATGTAGAAATTACTATTGATAATGGCTATATCTCGAGCCATATGTTGAGGTTAAAGAAAAAAACAATTAGCTTATAATAAAAAATATAATATTAGCCCAACAACTACTTATAAAAAAATTGAAGATATGTTGGATGTTTCTAGGTGATAAAAAAGGCCTTCATTTTACTGAAGACCTTTTAAGCTCTAACCTTTCTATTTTTTATTAAGGTTAGAAATTTTCAATGATAGCCCGATACTGTTACTGTTGCCTCCGAATTCTAACTCCCTGCCAAGATAACCAATCAACTTTATTTCAGTGGCAGTATTTGGGTTAACATCATATTCAATCATACAGCCGCTTAAATAAAATCTTTCCGAGTAAAGCCCAAATGATAGTTTCTCGTTAAACCTCCTCATTAGTTTTATTCTATACCAACTATTTGGATCAAAAGAAATATCTACTTCTGGCATTTGATCCATATCACTTTTTAAGCAAAGCTGACCCATAAATAATAAATCCCAATTTTCATTTTCTACTTTTATCCCAGCAATTGGCCCCCAAAAGTTTTTTCCATAATAATTTCCTAATCCGCCGAAAACATAGCTGTTATTATATGAGCTAATATTATACATAAGAGCGGCAGAAACAAAAATGGCTAATTCTGATTGAATTGGCGGGTAACCCTTCTCGGCGAATCCATTTATTCTGATCCTGTCGACATGGCTAAAGCCAACAACCCCAAACCCTGATTTATACAGGGAATAACCATTAAATAACATCCTAGGATAAACTCCCTCACCGATTACAATAAAAGCAAACTCAGCCTCATGATACTCTTGTCGAGTATCGTCTATTTTGCTTAACGGGCCGCTTTTGCCTTGCTCGTTATAAAATGCGAGATTATCCTGTCCTATTACTACCGAACTAATTATTAAAAAGCTCAAGGTTAAAAACATAAATTTTATTTTTTTCATGATTTATCTGCCTTTCGGCCCTCCTTTTTTATTTATTAATGTTCTAATTGTTCTAGTTACATTGTATTACGTAACTGTATATTATATCATATATATAAATTATTGTCAATTGTTATTTTTTGCTAAAGATAATATAATTAAAAACTAAAGAAAAATTTAAGAAATTTTAAAAAAATGTCCGAAAAACTCATTATCCGCCACGCACGGATGCACAACTTAAAAGATATAAGTCTAGAAATACCCCATAATAAATTAACTGTTATTACGGGTGTTTCTGGTAGCGGTAAATCATCTTTGGCTTTTGATACAATTTTTGCTGAGGGGCAAAGGCAATATGTTGAATCTTTGTCTCCTTATATGCGCCAATTTTTAGGTCAAAAAAAGCCGGCTGATGTTGAAGAAATAATTGGCCTGGCGCCTTCAATTTCAATTGACCAAAAAGCCTTATCCCACAACCCTCGCTCTACTGTCGGCACCTTAACTGATATTTATGATTATCTTCGCGTCTTATATGCCAGAGTTGCTGAGGTTTTTTGTCCGCTTTGTAACACTAAGATTGAAAAGTTAAGCTCACAAGAGATGCTTGATATTATTAAAACAAGAGGAGAAGAACTGGGGGAAGAATATGTGCAAATTTTAAGTCCAGTTGTTCGTGATCATAAAGGTGAATATTATCAACTGCTTTATAATTATTTTAATCTTGGTTATTCTGAGGCTAGAGTTGATGGCGAGATAATGAGTTTAAGAAATAAAATTAATTTAGCGCCAAAGAAAAAACATCAAATTGAAATTATAATTGATAAAGTTTTATTAAGCGACGAAACGCGTCTAGCTGAAGCGATTGAAAATTCTTTAGAATATAGCAATGGTCTTTTAAGTGCAGTTTTTTCTAAACAAGAATTTTTACTCTCAGCTAATTGGACTTGTCCTTATGATAATTTTTCTTTTCCAGAAATTGAACCGCGACTTTTTTCTTTTAATTCGCCTCACGGCGCTTGTCCGGAATGTTCTGGTTTAGGTAAGGCTAGTTTTTTTAAAGACGATGTTTGTCTTAGTTGTTCTGGGGCGAGATTAAAGCCAGAAGCGTTGTCTATCAAAATTCAGAAAAAAAATATTGCCGAGGTCTCCGCCCTGCCGATTGAAAAGGCTTACCAATTTTTCAATGATTATTTTGAAAAGATGACAAAAAGAGAGCGGGCGATTGCCGAAAATGTTGTTTTACAAATTGTTAGTCGTTTAGAATTTTTACTTAAAGTTGGACTTGATTATTTATCTCTTAATCGAGAGTCTCATAGTTTATCTGGCGGTGAAGCGCAAAGAATTCGTCTTTCTTCGCAAATCGGCTCTCAATTATCAAGGACGCTTTATGTTTTAGATGAGCCGACTATTGGTCTACATGAGAGGGATACGGAAAAATTAATTGAAACCTTGAAAAAACTGCGAGATAAAAATAATACCGTTATTATTGTTGAGCATGATGAAAGGACAATTGAATCGTCTGACTATTTAGTCGATCTTGGTCCTTTAGCCGGAGTTCATGGGGGCGAGGTTGTAGCCGAAGGTGATTTAAAAACTTTATTAAATAAAAATAGTACCTTGGCTGATAAATTTCCAAAATCTTTAACGCTACAATATTTAAAGGGCGAGAGAAATATTTCTTTACCATTTAAACGTCGTTCTCAAAGTCATGGTCAGTTAAAAATCATTGGCGCTAAGGCAAATAATTTGAAAAATATTAGAGTTGAAATTCCTCTCGGTCGTTTAGTTGGAGTTAGTGGGGTTTCGGGAAGCGGAAAATCATCTTTTTTATATGACGTGCTTTATAAAAATATTCAACATATAAAAAGTCGTCCCGGCGGTCGAGCAAAATTAGAAGATGTTAAAGAAATTAAAGGAACTGAATACATTAATAAAATTATTGTTATTAATCAATCGCCAATTGGTAGAACGCCGCGTTCAAACCCAGCAACTTATACCGGAATTTTTACGCCAATTCGTGATTTTTTTGCTAATTTACCTGAAGCTCGGGAGCGAGGCTATAATATTGGTCGCTTCTCCTTTAATCGAGCGGGTGGACGTTGTGAGGCTTGTCAGGGGGCGGGAGCAAACCTAATTGAGATGCATTTCTTACCAGCGGTTTTAGTTGAATGTGAAGTTTGTCGTGGTCGGCGTTTTAATCGAGAAACTTTACAAGTTAAATATAAAGGAAAAAACATTGCCGATGTTTTAGATATGACAATTGATGAAGCAATTATTTATTTTGGTGATAATTATTTTATTACCGATAAGCTTAAAGTTTTGCAATCAGTCGGTCTTGGCTATATTAAAATTGGCCAGAGCGCGACGACTTTATCCGGCGGTGAAGCCCAGAGAATAAAAATTGCTAAAGAGTTAACTCATACTTTAGGAAAGAGAACCTTGTATCTTTTAGATGAGCCAACGACAGGATTACACTATCATGATATTGATATGCTCTTAGGAGTTTTGAATAAATTAGTAGAAAAAGGAAATTCAGTTTTAGTTATTGAGCATAATATGCATATGCTTAAGTCAATGGATTATTTAATTGATCTTGGTCCGGGCGGTGGAGAAAAAGGGGGAAGACTCGTTGCTAGTGGAACCCCGGAAGAAGTGGCGAAAAATGAGGAAAGTCTAACTGGCACTTATTTGAAAAGTTATCTCAAAAAAGAAAAAACCGGGGCGTTTAAACGGCCCCGGCATACATAATAGCTCCTTCAAAGGTGGGAGGAAAATGAAAAAATTATCACTTGAAAGAACTATCCTAACTAAACCAAATCAAGAAAATTATATAGTATTTTTTAAAATATGTCAATAATTAAAAAGATCAGGGTAAAAAAGAGGAAAGAAAATATTAAAAGCTATAATTCATTAAAGCAATTGAAAGAAAAAGCTAATTTAGCACCAAAAAAACCTGGAGTTTATTTTTGGTTAGGAAAAAATCAGGAAATCCTCTATATTGGCCGGGCAACGAGTTTAAATAGCCGTCTTAAACAATATTTTCAAAAAAATATTGAGCCGAGAATCGCAGAGATGGTAGAAAATTCAGTTAATTTAAGATTTGAAGAAAGTGATAATCTTTTAGAGGCAATAATTTTAGAGTCTAAATATATTAAAAAATATTGGCCTAAATATAATGTGCGCGATCGTGATGATCGTTCTTTTATTTATTTAGTTTTAGCAAAAACAGATTTTGCTAAGCCTTTAATTATCAGAGGTAGAGATTTAGGTAAGTTTAAGAGTAAGAAGGTCGATATTTTTGGTCCATATCAATCTTTTTATTTACTGCAAAGTGCTCTTCGTTTAATTCGTCGCATTTTTCCTTATAGTCTTTGTCAGATTAATTCGGGTAAAGCTTGTTTTGATTATCAAATTGGACTTTGTCCTGGAGCTTGTGTTAATAAAATATCAGCTAAAGATTATCGGAAAAATATTGAGAGTATCAGATTATTATTAAGCGGAAATAAAAAAATCTTAATTAGAAAATTAATTAAAGATAATCCCGACCAATTAAAGGCTTTTAAACATCTACAAGATGTGTCTCTGTTGGGGAAAGAAAGTGATTTAAAGGAAGCTCAGGCTTTTCGTCTTGAGGCTTACGATATTTCTCATCATAGTGGTAAAGAAAGTTATGGCTCGATGGTTGTTTTTGAAAATGGAGAGATAAATAAAAACGAATATCGTTTGTTTAAAATTAAGGAAGCGCCAGAAGCGGATGATGAAAGAGCTTTATTAGAAGTTTTAAGTCGGCGCTTAAAGCATAAGGAGTGGGCTAGACCGGGTTTAATTTTAATTGACGGCGGGAGTCCGCAAATTGGGTTTTTGACTCGATCTTTGAAGCAAAAAAATATAAATTTAACTTTCGTTGGTATCTCAAAATATGGTGGTGATAAAATTGTTTTTTCTCAAGACACTAAAAAAGAGAAACGATTATTAATAGAAAATTTAAAGCCAATTTTATTAAAAGCCAGGGAAGAGGCTCATCGATTTGCTAATTTTGGGAGGAAAAGGGCTTTTAAGGGCAAGGATTTTAAATAAAATTTTTAATAGTTCTTATCTTTTTCCTGTTACCTTTTTAATCCCCAAGCGTTTAAATATATGTTATAATGTAAATATATTTATATAAAATAAAAAATAAATCTAAATCTATGAAAAAAGCGCATGTTTTCTTAATTACACTCGGCGTTTTAGTTTTAGCTGCCGTTGCCATCGTCGCGGTCGTGATGACTAATAAGAGTAGTAATGAGGATCGTTTTTCCGTTAATGGCTCGGGCACAGTTTATGCTAAGGCCGATATTGCTAATATGAATGTTGGTTTAAAAACTGAAGTTAAAAAAACCGCGGCTGAAGCGACTAAAGAAAATTCTGATCAAATGAATGAGATTTTAGTTGTTTTGAAAGATTTAGGAATTGAAGCTAAGGATATTAAAACTGGTTCTTATAGCTTAAATCCAGTTTATAACTGGACGGAAAAAGACGGTCAGAAATTAAGCGGTTATGAAGTTTACCAAAGTGTTACTTTAAAAATTCGTGATTTAGAAAAAATTGGTGACATTATCGCCAAAACAACTGAAAAGGGAGCTAATCAAGTTGGTGGTATTAGTTTTACAATAGATGATGAATATGAATTAAAAAATGAAGCTAGAGAGTTAGCGATTGAAAAAGCTAAGGAAAAAGCAGAATTAATTGCCGCTCAAACAGGAATGAAGTTAGGAAAAATTGTTAGTGTTTATGAAAATTCCTATTCGCCGGTAATGGCTTATGACTATAGTAATGCTCGAAAAGAAATGGTTACGGATGAAGTTTTAGGGGCTGGAATTGAGGCTCCAGGAATAGAAGCTGGTCAAAACGAAGTTAAAGTTGAGGTTACATTAATGTATGAGATTAAGTAGGAAGAGACATAAGAAAACAAATAGTCTCTGGTGATAAACATCCAAATTTAGTGCTGATTTTTAGGATTTAGAATGACTGCTAGGCTGAGATGTAAAACAGTTTTTAAGCGACATTGGCTTGTCCGGGAGCAAAAAAACTTGTTTTACATCTCAGCTCTAAAAACAATCCCTTGACTTTCCTTTTCAAATTCGCTATTATAGTTATATAAATAAAATATAAACCACAGACAGCAAGTTAGCTCTTCTTGAGTGAATAAATCTTGCCGAGGTAATTAAGCTAATATTAGCTATTTTACTGTCTGCCGAAAGCAGATTTTTTAAATTTAATAATAAATTAACAATATGCCGAAGAATAAAATTCAAAAACAAGAAATCTTCCGCGACCTTAATGAAAGAATCAAAAAGTCAAAATCCGTCGTTTTCGCCGGCTTTAATGCTTTAGGAGTTAAGGACAACGAAGTTTTAAGATCTAAATTAAGAGCAGAAAATAGCGAATATTATGTTGCTAAAAAAACTTTACTTGATTTAGCTCTTAAAGAAAATAAGATTGAGGTTGATGTTAAAGCTTTAGACGGAAAAGTTGCTGCTGTTTTTTCTTATGAGGATGAGGTTGCTTCTGCTAAAATTTTAGGCAATTTCTTAAAGGATAAGGAAAAGGCGGGTAAGATTGTTTTTCTTGGTGGAATTTTGGATGGTAAGTTTCTAAGCCAATCTCAGGTTGAAGCTTTAGCTAAATTACCAAGCAAGCAAGAGCTTTATGCTAAATTGGTTGGTTCATTGAATGCGCCAATTTCTGGTTTCGTCAATGTTATGGCTGGTAATTTAAGAGGCTTGGTGACTGTATTAAAGTCGGTAGCTGAGAAAAAATAAATAAAATAATAAATTTCATTTAATTAATTATAAAAATTAAAATAAGATTCCTGATTTGTGCTTTATCTCAAATTAAGGGTCACATAAAAGTATGGAAGAAAAAAATGTAGAAGTACCGGCAAAATTTGAAAAATTAGTCGGCGAAATTGAAAAAATGAGTGTTTTAGACTTAGCTGAATTAGTTAAGATTCTAGAAGAAAAGTTTGGTGTTAGCGCTTCTGCGCCAGCAATGATGATGGCTGGACCAGCAGTAGGCGCTGAAGCAGTTGAAGAAAAAGATGCTTTTGATGTTGAAATCACTGAAGTTGGAGCTAATAAGATTGCTGTTATTAAAGCTGTTCGTGAAATCACTGAGATGGGCTTGAAAGAAGCTAAAGACTTAGTTGATGCTGCACCAAAAGTTTTAAGAGAAGGCGTTAAGAAAGAAGATGCTGAAGCTTTAAAGAAGAAATTAGAAGAAGCTGGAGCTAAAGTAACTTTAAAATAATTTAAAGAAATTTTAAGATAGTCTTCAAACAATTATATTGTGCAAAAGTCCGCTTTTTAGCGGATTTTTTGTTTGGCTGATTTTATATTTTATGTTATAATTATCTTGTTTTTTAAAAAAACTAATTTAAATTTAATAAGAAAATATGAAAAAAGCAAATGTTGCCATTAATGGTTTTGGCCGTATTGGTCGAGCCACTTTGAAAATTATTAAAACTAAATATCCAAGCTTAAAAGTTGTGGCTATTAATGACTTAACTGATCCAAAAACTTTAGCCCATCTTTATGGACATGATTCCTGCTACGGTGTTTTAACTGATAAAATTAAGGCTGGCTCTGATTTTATTACAATTAATGATGATAAAATTCCTGTTTTAGCAATTAAAGATCCATTAGAGCTCCCTTGGAAAAAATTAAAAGTAGATATCGTTTTAGAATGTACTGGTCGTTTTACTAATAAAGAAGCTTTAGAGCTCCATCTTAAGGCCGGCGCTAAGAAAGTTATTTTATCAGCTCCGGCTAAAGGCGGTGGCGTTAAGACTATTGTTCCGGGAGTTAATATGGAAAGTCTTAAAAAATCTGATGATCTTTTATCTTGTGCCTCTTGTACAACAAATTGTTTAGCACCAACAACCAAGGTTATTAAAGATTCTTTTGGTATTAGAAAGGCTTTAATGACTACTATCCATGCTTATACGGCTGACCAAAATTTAGTTGACGGTCCGCACCGTGATTTGCGTCGAGCTAGAGCGGCCGCAATTAATATAGTTCCAACAACTACTGGCGCCGCAATTTCTACTACTGAAATTTTTTCAAATCTTAAAGGCTCTTTTGACGGTTTAGCGGTTCGTGTTCCCGTTCCAGTCGGTTCTTTATGTGATACGGTTTATCTTTTAAATAAAAAAACGACGATTGAAGCGGTTAAAGATGTTTTTAAGAAGGCTGCTAAAGGAAAATTAAAAGGGATAATTGAAGCTTCGGAAGCGGAATTAGTTTCTAGTGATATTGTTGGTAATCCTCATAGTGCCGTGGTTGATTTAGGGATGATGAAATTGGTTGGTGGAGATTTATTAAAAGTTGTTGCTTGGTATGATAATGAATGGGCTTATTCGGAGAGATTAGTTGGTTTGACTGAGTATTTACGAAAAATTAATTAAAGAAATTAAAAAGATGAAAGCCAAAACAAAGAAGACTTCTTTAAAGAAAAACGGCGCCACTCATGTTGATTTGATTAATAAAATTGAATCAGCGGCTTTAGTTGGTCGAGGGGGAGCTGGTTATCCTGTTGCTTGGAAATGGAAGGCGGTTGAAGAAGCGCTTAAATCTGAAAAAGAGGCTTATATTGTTGTTAATGGCGCCGAGGGCGAACCCGGAGTAAAAAAAGATGCTTTTATTTTAGAAAAACATCCAGAAGATTTTATTTTTGGTTTAAATTTAGCTTTTGAATTTTTAGGTAAGAATAAAGTTAAAAAAATTTATCTTTTTCTTAATAAAACTTATATCAAGAGTTCGGCGAATAAAATAAGAAAAATTTTAGCTGATAAAAAATATAGTGATTTAGAAAAAAAAGTTGAGTTTTTTTCTAAACCATTAGATGCTGGTTATATTGGCGGGGAAGAAAGCTCAATGTTAAATATTATTGAAGGTAAGAAGGGGGAACCAAGAATTCGTCCACCCTTTCCGACCACTTCCGGCTTATTTTCTAAACCAACTTTAATTAATAATGTTGAAACTTTTTTTGATGTTGCATTAGTTGCTAAGGATGAATATCGCGGTGATAGATTTTATACTATTTCCGGGGCTATTAAAAAGCCAGGGGTTTATCGTTTTCCTGCTTTAATGCCGATTGAAAATGTTTTAAAGCAAAGTGCTAATTATCCTAATTTTGATTTTTTTGTTCAAATTGGCGGGAATGCTAGTGGTGAAATATTAAATAAAGAACAAATTAATGTTCCAGCTGATAGCGCCGCTTCAATTATGGTTTATGATAAGAATAAAACGGATGAGAAAAAATTAATTGAGTATTGGTTGAAGTTTTATTTTAATAATAGTTGCGGACAATGCCTTACTTGTCGTGAAGGAACTTATCGTTTATATGAAATGATAAAAGCCAAGACTTATGACCAGAAAATTTTTTGGGACATAGTTTCTGCTCTTGATGATAGTAGTTTTTGCGCCCTTGGCTCATCTTTACCAATCCCGCTTTTAAGTTATTATCGGAATATAAAAGGAGTTGAGAAAGTTTAATTTATAAAGATTTAAAGAGAATTAAGAGTTAGCATCATATTAACTCAAATTTTGTTAATCCTAATGAAAAAAATAATTAAAAAAGAGCCGAAAACTTTTAAAATTAAGTTAAACGGCAAATTAGTTTTAGCCTATGAAGGTGAAACAGTTTTAACTTTAGCGAGGCGGAATAAAATAAATATTCCTTCTTTTTGTTATCATCCCGATTTAAGCGTGAAAGCCAATTGTCGTGTTTGCGTGGTTGAGATAAAAGGATCAGTTAAATTAAAAACATCTTGTTCAACTTTAGTTGAGGAGGGGATGGAGATTATTACTGATAACGAGCGCGTTAAAAAAGCGAGAGAAACTAATTTAGAATTAATTTACGCTTCTCATGTTGAAAGGTGCGGCGGTTGTTCTTATCGTTTTGATTGTAATCTTTTAAGCACGGCTAAGGAATATGATTTAGAAGTTAGTCGGTTTAAAGACAGAAAAAAAACTCGTAAAACTTATAAATTCGCTAATGCGGTTGAAATTGACGGAACTCAATGTATTGATTGTCGTAATTGTCTTGAAGCCTGTGTTAATCAGGGAATTTCCTATTTAGAATTAAGCGGTAAGGGAATTGACCAGGAAATAGTGCCGAAAAAAGATAAAAAATTTGCCTGTGTTTATTGTGGTCAATGCGCCTTGCATTGTCCGGTTGCTTCCGCCCAGGAACAAGATCAAAGTTTAGAACTGGAAAAATTATTAAAATTAAAAGGGAAGACGGTCGTTGTTCAGTTTGCTCCAGCGGTTCGCGTTTCGCTTGGTGAATCTTTTGGTTTGCCTTATGGAACTAATTGTGAGGGTAAAATTGTTAGCGCCTTAAAGAAACTCGGTTTTAATTATATTTTTGACATTAATTTTGCGGCCGATATTACAACGATGACGGAGGCAGAAGAGTTTATGGAACGATTAGCTGATAAAAAAGCGATTTGGCCGATGACAACTTCTTGCTGTCCAGCTTGGGTGGCTTATGCCGAATTTTATCATCCCGAATTATTGCCCCACCTAACAACCGCTCGCTCACCCCATATCCACGGCGGGGGTGCGATTAAAGCTTATTGGGCAAAAAAGAAAAACTTAAAAGCGGAAGATATTATTGTTGTTTCGGTTGTTCCTTGTACGGCGAAAAAATATGAAGCGATTAGACCGGAATTAAAATATAAAGGTAAGCCTTTAGTTGATTTCGTTTTAACGACCAGAGAGCTAGCTTTTTTAATTAAAAAAAATCGGATAGACTTTGTTAATTTGCCTGACGGTAAATTAGAGCCGATGTTTAATGCTGGCTCAGGGGCAGCGGCAATTTATGGTGCTAGCGGTGGAGTAATGGAGTCGGCTTTGCGCTCGGTTGCTTCTTTTGTTTGCGAAAAAGGAAAAGACCCGCTTTGTGATGCTCGCTTAGAGTTTAAAGAGGTCCGCGGTTTAGAAGGAATTAAAGAGGCGGAAGTTAAGCTCGGCGGGAAAAAGTATAAACTTGCGGTTGTTAATGGCTTGGGTAATTTTTCTAAACTCTTACCAAACTTTAGTAAATACCATTATATTGAAGTGATGGCCTGTCCCGGTGGTTGTTTGGGCGGCGGTGGCCAACCAATTCCAACAACCAAAGCAATTAAAGAAAAAAGAATGGCTGGCTTATATAATTTAGATAAAAAGAGAACGATTAGACGCGCTCATGAAAATAAAGAGATGTTAGCTTTTTATAATTTTGCTAAAGAAAATGGTTTAGCGAAACAATTGCTTCATACCGGTTTTAAAAAAAGCAAGGGTTCAATTTTAACCTCAACTAAGGATAATAATTAAATTAAGATCAGAATGAGCAGTAAAGAAATAATTATAAATGACATAAAAGTTAATTACTTAATAAGTGATAATTTTCAGGCTGATGAGGCAATTATATTTTTACCAGGCTGGAATTCGCCAGCGGAAATTTTTAGTAATCAAGTTAAGGTTGATAATTTATTAGCGATTAATTTACCAGGTTTTTTTGGTAGTGAAAAACCAAAAGAAGTCTGGGGAACATCTAATTATGCTGATTTTTTGTCAGAGTTTTTAAATAAACTTAACATCGCAAATCCGATATTAGTCGGACATAGTTTTGGTGGGGCAGTAGCTCTGCGTTATGCTAGTAAAAATTCTGTTAAGAAACTTATTTTGATTGGAGCAGCAATTGTCCGCACAAAAACCTCTAAGACAAGAATTTATTATTTAGGGGCTAAGATATTAAAAATACTAGCACCTTGGTTGGCTAAAAAAATGAGACAGGCTTTTTATAATAAAATTGGATCTCGGGATTATTTAGAAAGTGGAGAAATGGCTGGTATTTATCAAAAAGTTATTAGAGAAGACTCTCAAAGCTACTTAAAAGAAATTGGAAACACCCCAGTCACTTTAATTTGGGGCGAGAAAGATCTGGATACACCACTTACTCAAGCTTACTTAATTAAAGAACGGTTACACAAAGGGCAACTTTATATTTTGGTTGATGCTGGGCATTATTGTTTTTTAGATAATAAAGAGGAATTTGTTAAAATATTCTTGAAAGAAACTTTATGATTATTAGAAATTTAATCTATATTTTACAGGGGGAGTCTTATAATTTAAGACGATTTTTATTTTTTGTTTATAATAATTATTATTGGTGGAAATTAGAGCAAAGACAAAAAATAGATTGGACTATAAAAGTTAAGCTTATTTATGTTAGTAACTTAGTTTTTTTGTGTTTGTTGATTATTTTTTTATTTTCAACATTAAGTTTTTGGTCATTGATATTATGGCCAATAATTTATGTTTTCTTGCCAATTATAATTTCTATATTATATTTAATTATTTCTCCGCTTGATTATTTACTTAAGAGCTTATTAATTAGCAAGGCGCGTAAAGCTCTTAAAAGACACTCAAAGCTACGAGTTATTGGCATTACTGGTAGTTATGGCAAAACCAGTGTTAAAGAAATTCTTTTCACTATTTTATCTTCTAAATTTAAGGCAATTGAGACTCCAGACAACATTAATACTGACCTAGGAATTGCTAAATTTATAATAGATAATGAAGTTGGCTTAGCTCAGGCTGATTTTTTTATTGTAGAGATGGGCGCTTATCAAAGGGACGATATTGCTAAAATTTGTGATTTGGTAATACCTGATTATTCAATTTTAACTGGTATCAACGAATCGCATTTAGAAAGATTTGGCAATTTGGAAAATACCATTTTCGCTAAGTTTGAATTAGCGGAGCACACTAATAAATTATCAGTCCTTAATTTTAATGATGAAAATATTAGAAATAACTATCATCGTTTTAAAATTAATGAAGTTATTGGTCTGAATAATACAGTCGCTTCAAATATTGAGTTGTTGCCAAATTTTTCCGGTCTATCCTTTGTATTTAATGGTCAAAATTTTACTACTAAGTTATTAGCTAAACATAACATTGATTTAATAATTTTAGCACTAACTTTAGCTCAGAGGTTAGGTGTTGATAATGATGAGGCTGTTAGGGCAGTATCTGAATTAGATTATGTCAAACATCGTTTACAGCCAATTTTTAATAATTTTAGCCAAGTTTTGGTTATTGATGATAGTTATAATGGTAATTTCCAAGGCTTTATTAGCGGTTTAGAGGTTTTAAGTCGAGCTAATGGTCGTAAATTAATCATTACTCCAGGATTAGTTGAGCTAGCTAATAAGACTGAAATTCGTCACAGAGAGATTGCTAATTTATACATTAAGTATAAAATAGATTTAGTACTGCTAATTAAAAATAGCTCTACTAAATTTATTATCGATGAATTTCAGAAAAAAGCTTTTAATAATTATAGAGTTTACATAAACTCTCAAGAAGCACACAATAATCTAAAGGATATTCTGAAAGCGGGTGATACAATAATTTTTCAAAACGATTGGCCAGATAATTATAAATAATATGTCTAAGATAAAAAACATTGGAGTTTTCTTTGGCGGCAAAAGTCCTGAGCACGAAATCTCTATTATTACCGGGCAACTTATTATTTCTGAATTAAAGAAGTATGAGTCGTATCGGATTATTCCTATTTATCTTGATAAACAGGAGCGGTTTTTTAGTGATGATTCTTTAGGAAGCTTAGCTTTTTTTAGTCAAGATGGTTATGAGAAAAAACTTAATAGCTTGATGAACTATGATCTGTCCTTAAAAGAGTCAGTTAATAAATTAGTTTTTAAAAGCACTTCAATATTTCCTAAAAAGATTGTCATAGATTTAGCCTTTCCCGCTTTCCACGGTAATTTAGGTGAGGATGGTTCAATGCAAGGACTGTTTAATATTTTTAATATTCCTTATGTTGGTTGCGATGCCCCCGCTTCAGCCATTGCTATGGATAAAATATTAACTAAGATTTTTTATCAAGGACTTGGAATTAAAACTACCAAATTTTTAAGTTATAGTTTAGTTGATTGGAATAAAAATTCAGAAATAATTTTAAAAGAAGTTGAAACTAATTTGCGATGGCCAGTTTTTGTCAAGCCACCACACCTAGGCTCATCTATTGGTATTACTAAAGTGAAAAAGATTGAGGATTTAAGTAATGCTATTGAAGTCGCCTTACACTACGATACTAAAGTTATTGTTGAAGAATCAGTAGAAAATTTAATGGATATTACTTGTGCAGTTATTGGACATAAAGAACCAATTGCTTCGTTGATTCAAGAATCAAGCTGTGAGGAGATGTTTAGTTATGATGATAAATATCTTGATGAAGGTGGCGCTCAATTAGGGCGAGCGGATAGTAAGATATTTATTCCAGCGCGATTAGATGAAGAAATATCAGAAGAAATTAGAGCAACTTCTAAAAAAATATTTACTGCCTTAGGTTGCTCTGGTATTTCTCGTTTTGATTTTTTATATAATAAGGAAACTAAAGAATTTTTTGCTAATGAAATTAATCCTATGCCAGGAACGCTTTATCATCACTTATGGCAAAAAAGTGGTATAGAAATTTCTGATTTAATTAATTTGTTAATTAGTTCTGCCCTAGAAAAGCAAGAAGAAAAAAATAAAACAGTTTTTAGTTTTTCCACAACAGTGTTAAGTAAACTTAAAAATAGTAAACTAAAATTTAATAAATAGTTTAAGCAAACTCATAAATACTTATGACCGATAGAATTCCCAAACATATAAAAAAAGTTTCTCAAGATTTAAAAGCTTCTGGATACGAGGCTTATCTTGTTGGTGGTTGCGTTCGTGATTTGCTAATGAATAAGGAGCCGAAAGATTATGATATAACGACTAATGCTAGACCGGAAGAAATTCTTAAAGTTTTTCCGAGCGGAAAATACGAGAACGATTTTGGCACAGTTATTTTACCTTTAAGAAAAAAGAATGGCGAACTTGAGGATGTGGTTGAAATTACGACTTATAGAAGCGAACAAGGTTATTCAAATCGTCGCCATCCCGACGAAGTAACTTTTGAAACTGAGATTGATAAGGATTTAGAAAGGCGTGATTTTACCGTTAATGCCTTGGCTTATAATATTGAAAACGGGGAAATTAAAGATTTATTTGGCGGTTTAAAAGATATAAAAGCTAAAATAATTAGAGCCGTTGGCGAGCCCAGTGATAGATTTAAAGAGGATGCTTTAAGAATGATGCGAGCAATTCGTTTTAGCTCACAACTTGGTTTTAGTCTTGAGCCAAAAACTCAAAGAGGAATTACAAAATTAGCCGGTAGTTTAAAATTTATTTCGGGAGAAAGAATTAGAGACGAACTCATTAAAATTTTAGCTTCCAATAAAGCTTATGAAGGCTTAATGCTACTCCACGATACTAAACTACTTCAATATATTTTGCCAGAACTTGAGCAGGGAGTTGGCGTTAAACAAGATAGGCATCATATTTATCCGGTTTTCAACCATAACATGTTGTCTTTGAAACATTGTCCTAATCCCGCTTGGCAGGTTCGTTTGGCCGCCTTGCTCCACGACATTGGCAAACCTAAAACTAGAAAAATTATTGGTGGCATTGCAACTTTCTATAATCATGAATATGTTTCGGCACGGCTCACCGAAAAAATAATGAAAAGATTGCGGTTTTCAAGTGATGATAGTCAAAGAATTGTCAATCTTGTCAAAAACCATATGTTTTATTATAATGTCGGAGAGGTCAGCGCTGCTTCCGTTCGCCGTTTAATAGTTAAAGTTGGTAAGGAAAATCTTAAAGATTTAATTGATTTAAGAGTTGCCGATCGGCTTGGCTCAGGAACGCCGAAGGCAATGCCTTATAAATTGCGCCATTTGCAGTATATGTTAGAAAAAGTCCAAAACGATCCGGTTTCGGTTAAAATGTTGAAAGTTAATGGCGAGGATTTGATGACTTCGTTAGATATTAAGCCAAGTCCAAAAATTGGAGCGCTACTTGATGTTTTACTGAGCGAGGTAATTGAAGAGCCGGAAAAAAATGAAAAAGGGTTTTTATTAAAACGCGCTTTAGAGTTAGACAAGCTTAACTTAGAAGAGCTTAGGGCAAAAGCTAAAGAATTAATTGAAGAAAAACAAGTTGAAGAAGATAAAAATATTAAAAAACAATTTAAAGTTTAAATTATAAATATATGATGAATTTAAAAAATAAAAAATTTCTATTGCCAGTTTTAGTTTTTATTATTGCTCTTGTTCTATCGGGTTGTTCTGGGGGTGAGAAAAAAACACTTAATCAAGAGTTAGAAACTGGAAACGATAATTTAAGTGAAACAAGTTTAAGTCAGGAAGAAGTATTAGAAATTTCCGAAGAAGATTTTAATACCATGTTAGAAGAATTAGAAAAAAATAATAATTTAGAGTTAGAAGAAGCTAATTTAATTAATTTAAAAGAAGAAACTTCTAAAGTTGAAGTTTCTCAAAAAAAAGATATGACCAAACCAGAAAATTTTAGCGATTTAGTTAGTATTTATAGTAAAGCGAAAATTAAAACTAATTTAGGCACGATTGAAGTTAAGTTTTATAATAGCGATTCGCCAAAGACAGTTAATAACTTTATGAATTTAGCTCAAGCTGGATTTTATAATGGCGTTAAGTTCCACCGCATTATTAAAGATTTTATGATTCAAGCTGGCGATCCTTTAACTAAAGAAGATAATACCATGCTTTATGGAACTGGCGGACCAGGCTATACTTTTGCCGATGAAATCAATAATCATAAATTAGTTGCCGGTTCTTTGGCGATGGCTAATGCCGGAAAAAATACTAATGGTTCACAATTTTTTATTGTTACTGCTGAGGCAACTCCTTGGTTAGATGGAAATCATACAAATTTTGGTCAAGTTGTTTCTGGGATGGATGTGGTTAAAAAAATGGAAGCGGCTGATACTAATGCGCGTGACTTACCATTAAGCGACATCGTTATTTTAGAGATTGAATTATTGAAATAAGTTATGAAAGTTTATCTTGATAATTCAGCCACAACCAAACTTGACTCGCGCGTTTTTGCGGCGATGAAGCCTTATTTGCTTGATAAATACGCTAATCCTTCCTCAATCCATTTAGAAGGTCAAGCCCTTTATCTTGCTTTAGAAAAGGCGAGAAACGAAGTTGCAGAAATTTTAGGCGCCCAAACGAGAGGAATTATTTTTACTGCGAGCGCGACTGAGGCCAATAATTTAATAATCAAAGGTTTTGCGCGGGCTAATAGAACAAGTCAAAAAAATAAAATTTTAGTTTCTGAACTTGAACATCCGGCTGTTTTAGAAGCGGCGCGCGAATTAGCGGACGAAGGTTTTGAATTAGATTATTTAAAAGCGAATAAAAGAGGAATTATTGAAAGTTCTGAACTTGAGAAAAAAATTGATGATAAGGTTTTGCTCGTCTCCGTTATGGCGGTTAATAATGAAATTGGCACGATAAATGACATTACGACTCTAGCTAAAATTACCCATAAGTTCGGCGCTTATTTTCATAGCGATATAGTTCAAGCAATTCCATACTTAAAAATAGAAGCGGAAAAAATGGGCTTAGATTTTTTTAGTTTATCGGCTCATAAATTTAATGGACCGAAAGGAGTTGGCTTAGCCTATATTAAACCGGGACTTAAGATTAAAGCGCAAATAGTTGGCGGCGGACAGGAAGAAAATCATAGAGCGGGAACGCATAATCTTCCGGGTATAATTGGTTTAGCCGAAGCTTTAAAAATTGCTTATAAAGAACGATCAAGTTATTTAAAAAATGTTAGAACTCTAAGAGATTATCTTTGGCGTTCTTTAAATAAAGAAATTAAAGGCCTAAAAGTTAATGGTTGTTTAAAATCAAGAGTGCCCGCCAACTTAAATATTATGTTTGGCTCAATTGAGGGCGAGGCAATTTTAATGGACTTAGCCTATAAAGGAATTTCTGTTTCTACCGGATCGGCTTGCTCGGCTTCAAATTTAAAAAGCTCCTATGTTCTTCGAGCGATTGGTCTTGAAGCTTATAATTTAAATAGCAATATCCGTTTTTCCCTAGGAAAATATAATACTAAAAAAGAAATTGACTATACGATTAAAGCCCTTAAAGAAACGGTCGCGCGTTTAAGAAGTTTTTCTCCGGTTAAAACTCCTGCTAAGTCTAAATCAAAAACTAAAAAATAAAATATTTATATATGGCTCTAAATTATACTAAAAAAACTCTAGACAACTTTTTAAAACCAAAAAATATTGGTAAAATTTCTAATCCTGACGGTTATGCTCAAGTCGGAAATATGACTTGCGGTGATCAGCTTGATTTTTTTCTTAAAGTTGAGAAAGGGAAGATTAAGGATGTTAAGTTTTTGTCTTTTGGTTGCGCTTCTAATATTGCGACTGCCTCAATTTTAACGGAGAAGGTTAAAGGCATGACGGTTATAGCGGCGAAAAAATATCCTTGGCAAAAAATTGTGAGCGAGCTTGGCGGTTTACCAACTCAAAAAGTTCATTGCTCAGTGATGGCAGTTCAGGGCCTTAAAAAAGCGATTGAGAATTATGAGATGGAGGAGGAGAAGAAGGGGAAGAAGGGGAAGAAAAAGCCTGTTCTTAAAAAAGTTAAGGCTAAAGTTAAAGTTAAAAAAACCAAAACCAAAACTAAGGTCAAATAGAAATTGAAAGTAATAAATTATAGCTTTTATAATTTATTATTTTAAGATAATTTTATTTTGCTAGCAACGCTTCAAATACGAAAGTAATTTCTCCGCTCCGGTAATTTTTGAATATGGAGCTTGAGCAAGGCTTAAACTCCAATCCACAAAATTACAGGCGCTCCTAAATCACTTTCGTATTTGAACTGAGATTAAAAGAAGTTCCTGGCGTCAAACATCTTATTAAATAAGCTTTTAGTCGCCAGCCAACTTGTCCGCCGTAGCTTTAGCGAAGGCGGATAAATTACTTAGTTGATGAGGAGCGAGAGTTTGTTTTTGAGCGAATGGGATTTTTTTTATAAAAAATCCCTAGCGAAAAAATAAAGCTCTCATCCGAATCAGGATAAGAGGAATAATGGCTTATAAATTTAAAGTCTATATATTTAATTATTAAACTAGTTAAAAATAAAAAAGCTTCTATTTTATTAGAAGCTTATTTTTTTTGTGGTTAGTTTTTACACCTCGAAGTACTCCTTTAAGGGGATGTAGCATTTTAAATCTTCAAAGTCTACCTTTTCCCAAACTTGTTCCAAGGTATCAGCCTGCTCTTTTTTGCTCGTCCAAGGGAAACCCGAGGAAAATTCCGTTTTGAAGTGCAGCACTATGGCCGTATAATAAAGCCATGAAAAATACAACAAAAAAGACTCAAAGAACATATAGTCATTTGAGTCAGAACGAGAGAGACAGAATAGATATATTATATCACACTTTCAAAAAAAAGTCAAGTTTTTGCCGGCGAATAAGTTTTTACCTCGCCATATCTACCACCGGATAAGGCATAATCTCAATTCCGCCACCCCGGTTATTTTGATTAATTAAATCTTTAATCAAAGGAATAACAACATTTTTTTTATAGAAAAATTGAGTTTCCTCAGATAGTCTTAGAACTGGGAAGGACAGAGCCGGAACAAACAACTCTCTATTATATTCATAATTTTCTCCATATTGAAATTGTTGTGATAAAATTAAGCTCGGAGTTCCTAAATAAACTTGAATTTCTTTAGTGGCGTAGGGATCTTTATAGAAATTTAAACCGCCCTGTTCGGCTATTTTTTTTATTTCTTCCGCGTCATTAAAAGCCTCGTAAGCCGAAACTTCATAACGATTTGGTAAAAGGTTATTTAAACCACTAACCTTTTTATGTCTGGAATTAATATTTACATAAAGACCGTATGCTTGACCACCCTGATCCTTTACTTCTTTTCCCTCAATTAAAATAGGGAAGATTATCGTGGTTTCCTCTGGTACATATAATGAAGTTTTATCGGCGCTAGCCTGATAAATTTCGTGGAAATTATAATTAACCACCGCTTTGCCATAAGCACTTTGGTCGATACCAAAATCATTCAAGAAATTTTCGGCGATTAAAATTGCCTCTTCATTACTAATTAAATCACTGTAGTTAAAACGATATCTAGCAAAACAAGCTTCATCACGACAGTCATTAGCCGGCTGTGGCCAGTATTGCCAATTTTGGTATATAGAAACTCCGCCACTATTAGAGTCGAAACTTAGAACATAACCAAATTCTTTTTCCTCGTTGATGCTAAAATAAGAAACTTTAGTATTGCTATTGTTAAACTTTTTTAAATCAATTAAATCACTACCTAAATTAGTAATGAAATTTAAAAAACTGGGATTGCTATATTCACTCTTAGCTCTTTTATAAACATCAACCTTATCAAGTCCGACTACAAACTCAGTTAAATCATCGCCCTCATAAACATAGGAAAAATTTGGATATTCAAAATCAGGCATAATTCCTATATTGCCATCAAAACCTCCCATTCCCGCTGGACTAGCTGAGCCCATGCCGGAAACTACTTTAGTTGCTACCGGACTAACTGATACCGCTTGATCATTACTAACAGTTGTAGAAGCATCAATTAAATAAGTTTCTCCCTCATAAGATTCTCTAGTAGTAATTTCAGATCCTGACCCAAAGCCAGTCGCCATCATTGGTTTAACAAAATTTTCTTGAGCCCCATCAACATTATTTTGAAAATTTATTTCTCCGAAAGCTTTATCATCAAGACGAGTAATTTTTATCCCGTCTTCAGATTGAGTAAGGCCTGGTTCATTATTAAGATTTTTATTTTTTAGAAAATTAACAGTTGGCAGGATAATAATTAGCGCTAAAATAATAGAGCCAAAAGAGAAGGCTAATTTTTTAAATAAAACTCCTTGACTAAAAATATTTTTTTCTTGCATATTTTCATTTTTTAATTCTTTAATTTTTTCTACTAAAACCGATTTAAGTTCGGTCTCAAATCTTTGACTAAGTAGGGGCTCGGGTTTATTTTTAATAAATTCGGCCACTAACTTTCTTAATTCCGACTCCAGCGGCTTTAAACTATTATCAAGCTCTAATAAATCAGTGATTATTTTTTCTGCTTTTAATTCAAGCTCGTTTATGTTATTCATATTTTTAATAATTATTTTTTAAATTTAGCTTTTTCAGCTTTCAGAGCTAAGCTAAAGCTTTAAATTCCGAACCCTAGCCTTACTCTAGCCTCGAAGCAAAAATAACAACATCACCAAAGCCTCTAAAGGCATTTTCTCTTTTAAGGTTTTTAAAGCTCTTGAAAACTCCATCTTAGAAGCATTCTCATTCTTACCATTAATTTTGGAAATTTCTTTATAGCTTAAATCCTGGAAAACTCTTAAGATTATAATTTCTCTTTGAGCGCTACTTAGTTCTTTTAAATATTTTCTTAGCCAAGCCGATCGTTCTTTAAATTCATAATCAAGACTAATATCTTCATCACCAGCCAAATCCCAAACATCATCTATATCCTTTATATTTTTATAAGAGCGGTAATAGTCGCTAACATTATTGCGGGCGATTGTGAATAACCAAGCCGAGAAAGAGGCGTCGTCTTGGAAGCGGAAAGTTTCTAAGTTATTTAAAGCCTTGAGAAAGGTTTGGCTCGTTAAGTCTTCAGCCGTCTCTCTGTGCGAAGTTTTGTAGTAAATGAAATTATAAATTTGCTTTAGATATTTATCATAAAGCTTAATAAAATCATCCTTGGCTCCAGCTTGGAAAGCCTTAACGATTTCTAAGTCCTCGTCGCGCATAAGAAATTTCTTAAGAATTTTAATGGTTGTAATATTATAGCACCTATAAGACTAAACGAAAATAAAGGGAATAGGTAACAGGAGGATTTTCCCTTGCTTGACTTTTCAAAAAAACTGTGATATTATCCTCAGATAATACAAACAGACTCAAACTTCGTCATAAAAATTAGGTGACCAGAAGATATCGGGTCACTTATTTTTTATTTATGAAAAACAACAAAAACATCGACTTTAAGGCTGCGCCTGAAGCTAAAAAAACACTTAAAAAGAGGGAAGTTAAAACCTCAATTAAAGAGCCTAAGGCTAAAAATAGCGAAAATCCAACTTTTGCTGATTTAGGTATTCCTGAGTCAATTCTTAATGTTTTGGCTAAACTTGGTTTAGAAACACCAACACCAATTCAGGTTAAAGCAATTCCACCCGCTTTAAATGGTGAGGATTTAATTGGTGTGGCTCAAACTGGAACCGGTAAGACCTTTGCTTTTGGTATCCCGGCTATTAATAGAATTGGAAAAACGAAAAAACAGGCCTTAGTAATTGCTCCGACTCGTGAACTAGCAGCCCAAGTTGAGGAAAGCTTAAAGGAAATTGGCTCTCAAATCGGCCTAAAAACGACATTAATTATTGGTGGTGATAATTTTGATCGCCAACTTTTTTCTCTGCGCCGTAAACCACATATTATTATTGGTACTCCAGGCAGACTTTTAGACCATTTACGCCGTCGAACCCTAAAATTAAATGAATTTAATACTTTGATTTTAGATGAAGCTGATATGATGCTTGATATGGGTTTTATGCCTCAAATTAAAGAAATTATTAAGCAGGTTCCTAAAGATAGACAGACAATGCTTTTCTCAGCTACCATGCCGCCCGCCATCGTTAGTTTGGCTCAGGAATTTATGAAAATACCAATTAGCATTGAAGTTGCGCCTCAGGGCACAGCAGCCTCTCAGGTTGACCAAGAAATCTTTATCATAAAAAATGAGGATAGACTTGATTATTTACTTAAAGCTTTAGCAGAGTATAAAGGCTCGGTTTTAGTCTTTGTTCGGACTCGTTACGGCGTTATGGGTTTAACTGAAAAATTACAATCATTAAAATATAAAGCCGTTGAAATTCACTCAAACTTATCTTTATCAAGAAGAAAAAATGCCTTACTTGATTTTAAAAGTGGTCGGGCCAGAATTTTAGTTGCGACTGACGTTGCCGCTCGTGGACTTGATATTAAGGGAATTGAATTAGTTGTTAACTATCATTTACCTGAGAATCGCGAAGATTATGTCCACCGTATTGGTAGAACTGGTAGAGCCGATTTGTTCGGTAAAGCTATAACTTTTGCCGCTCCTAATCAGGGTCGTGAGATTGCTAATATTGAACGCTTAATCAATCAAGAAATTAAAAAAACCGACTTTTCTAAAAGCGCCCAAGGCGAAGAGGTTAGAAAAGTTGAATATAGAACTCATAAAGTTTTCTCTTCTAAGAGAAGATTTGGTTCTTCAAGAACAAGCTCTAGAGGTGGCGCTCAAGGCGGAAGAGGTGGGGCTCGTTCTAGAAATAGATAAATCATTTACATATTATAGCTAAAATGATATATTATAAATTGTGGATAATTTATATAAGAAATTAATAAACAGCCTACATTACCTTCTTCAACATCAGTTCAGCCACCAACATCTTTACCTCCAGTGACACAATAAATTTTCAAATATACCTTTTCTTAGCACATAAAGTTGTAATTTCTATTAATATTTACTTAACATAAAAGAGCCCCAAGAAAATTGGAGCTCTTTTTGTAATTATAGTATAATTATGGAGAAGGAATTAAGTTATAATTTATGCAGGATATAAAAGAAAAATACATTGGAGAAAGTTTCTTGTATTTTATAAAAATCGGAATAAACCCTTACATTGTTTTTTCGGCTTTATTGCTATTAATTTTTTTATTTTATTTTTTAATTTTTTATAGGCTTAATTTTAAAAAATTACAAAAAGATTTTAAAGGCTTAACAAAAAGAAAAAGAATAGAGTTAATTATTTTTTTATTAGGTGGTATATTTATTAGCTACATTCTTTTTTATTTTTCTTTAAACGTTATTATGCCTAACAACGATAGTTTGAGTAAATATCAGTCAGCTTCTATAAATAATTCCTTAATTAATTTTTGGGATAATAAAATTTTCCCCTTTTTAGTTGGTATCGGTTTAGTAAAATAATAAAACTATATGATTAAAAAATGGACAGCTCCTGTTTATATTATATCAATACAAAAGATAATAATTTATTTTCTGCTTGTTTTTTTATGGATATATTTTGGAGATAGAATAGAATCAATGTATTCTGAGAATCTCTTTCTTATATATATCCCTTTTATATTTTTATTTTTATTTTTATTTTCAATTTATCCTCCTATTTCACAAAAGATAGACAAAAACGCCAAATACATACTACTCCTTTTTTTTAAAAAAAGAGAGGCTGAATATATTTTATTTGGAGATAGGCTCCAAATCATTTTAAAAGAAAATAATGGAGAAGCTCAAAATATAGATTTTCTTTTTAATGATAATAATTATTCTTTTGATAAAGTCGCTGAAATGCATAAGTTATACAGTTCTTTCGATTTTTCTTTAATGTATTTATCTTATAAAAAGGGCTGGTTTAAAAAAATCATGGCAATCTTTATACCAGAAAACGAATTTAGCAGTATAAAAGAAAAATTATTAGACCGTAATAAATTTTTAACAGGAAACGATGCTGAGAAAAAAAATTAGCCCAAGCTTTTAAAAATTACATTTATTCTTGTAATGATAATTGTTGGTTTGTTTGGGGCTATTATCACTTACCAAACTTTTATAGATATTTTTAAATAATAAATTTATGGAAAACAAAAACGAGATACCAAAAAAGAAAAAATTAAAAAAAATTATCCTTTATTTTTTTTGGTTTATTTTTGGGATCTTTTTATTAGCAATTTTAACCCCGGTTTTTTTGAATTTATTTTTTTCTAAAGACATTGAGCCGATAGATGATTCTAATATTTTATCCGGACTTTCAGAGATAAATCTTCTCGAAGAAGATAACGCCTATTTTGATTTAATAAAAATTAAGGATGTAATTAATTTAGAGTCAATTCCTGATAAGGGTATTTTTATAAATAATTATTTAAATTTATCTGAATACGATGATTTTGATATAGAGAAAATACTAGCTGAAAATGAGTTAGCCTTAGAATATTTTAATGACGCAAGTTTCAAAAATAGCTTTCAGGATCCGAGATATGCTAATCCTTCAGAAATAGATGATGATAGCATGATTGCTCTTAATACTTTCAGAGAAGTTACTAGACTTAGTGCTCTAAGGTCTATAGAATTTGCTAAAAAAGGGGATAAAGAGGAGGCAATTCTTGAGGCTAAAAAAATTATAAAAGTCGGTGATTTAATTGAAAGATCACAATCCCATTTATTCGTTTATTTAGTTGGAGTTTACGTTAAGGAAATAGGTTTTAATGTTTTAGAAAAGTTAATACTTGAATATGAAATTGACTCCGAAGTATTAGATAAATATAAAAATGAATTTTTAGAATATAATTATAGTGATAATGATACGATTTGGAGGCTTGCGTATGTGTGGGATAAAATGAAAATAGTTGATATCTTAGAAGGAAAGTATGATGAGGCTTTTAATAATGATTCATTTTTTAGGGGTTTTAGATATTTAAACAAACCACCGTTTAAGACTAATTATTATTTCAAGCCAAATAAACTTATCAAGGAGTTAAATGAGAGATATTCTTTAGTAATAGATTATTCTTCAAATCCTTGTGAGCTTAATAATTACGACTCTTTAAATTTCATCTTTTACCCAGATAATTTTGTTGCTATTTTTTTACAAGACAATTCATATTTAAAGATGGCAGTTAATCCTTTTCTGCCGCCAGGCATATTAAAAAAGAAATGTGAGCGAGAGGGCAGATATTTAGAAATAATGGAGCTTTTTGATGAAAGTCTAAATTAAAATTAACAAAAATAATATGGAAAACTGTTTATTTTGTAAAATTGTAAATGGAGAAATACCAGCTTATAAAATTTACGAAGATGAAAAATATTTAGCCTTTTTGGATATTGCTAGATTTACTGAAGGGCATACAATTATTATTCCTAAAAAACATTTTCGTTTTATCTGGGATATTGAAAACGTCGGCGAATTTTATGAATTTGCTGTTAAAGTTGCAAATCATTATCGAAGTTTAGGTTATGAATTTATTGATTCAGCCTCGTTTGGTAGATTAGTTCCTCATGCTCACTATCATTTAGTACCTAATAAAAAAAATGGCAATGATTGGGATAAAGCTTTAGAGAGTGTAGGGAAGTTACAGCAGGATATAGATAGAAGAATTACTAAAGAAGAAGCGACTAAAGTATTAGCTAAGTTTGCTTTACCAAAAAATTTATAATCTAAGCATTGGTTTTCTATCAAGTTCTAATATTTTTTTACCTTCAAGCCAATTTTCTAAATTATTAATATTATAATAAGCGGCAATACCGATCATACCGGCATTATCACTACGGAATTTAGATTCTGGGATAAGATAGTTTTTTTGCGTCTTCCTTGTTAAAGCTCCAACTTCTCTAATAATATATTTGTTATTACTTACTCCACCGCCAATAATAATAGATTTAATTTCCGGATGAAGTTTAATTGCTTTTGATAATTTAGTTAATAATGACCGAGAAACAGCGTTAATGAATTCACGCGAAAAATCATAAGACCATTTTGTATCTTCGGAATATTTTTCTCGAAGGTTTTTTATTTTATAAAGACAAGCTGTTTTTAATCCAGAAAAACTAAAGTTCAAATCTTTTGAGCGCATCATCGGTACCGGTAAGCCAAGTCTGCCAGCGACCTCAGCTAAGGGCTTTCTTTCGTTTCTTTCTTCAAGTCCGGAAGCAACGTTAGACCATGTACTGCTAGCACGTCCGGCTAATAAGGTTATAATTTCCCCCCCGGGATAACCAAGGTTCATCATCCGGGCGACTTTATCAAAAGCTTCGCCGGCCGCGTCGTCTAAAGTTTCGCCTAAAATTTTATATTTATTAATATCTTCAGCATAAACAATTTCGGAATGATTTCCTGATATTAAAAGAGCGAGAGCAGGGAAGACGGTCCCTTCTTTATTCAAAGCAATTGCGCCATTACCCTTAGAATTCAAAATAAAAGAGGCTAACATATGTCCCTCCATATGATTAATAGGCACAAGTTTTTTCTTTTTTGTATAAGCTAAATTTTTGGCAAATTCAATTCCAACTTCAAGAGCGATAGCAAGTCCTGGCCCATGAGTAACGGCGACAAACTCAATTTCCTCCTCTTTAATTCGCGCTCTTTTTAAAGCTTCTTGATATACTTTTTCAATATTATCTTGATGTGCACGTTTAGCGATAGTAGGAACAACTCCGCCCCATTTTTTATGAAGTTCTACTTGGGAAGATATGACACTAGATAAGACGCGCCTGCCCTTAAGTACGGCGACAGAAGTGTCGTCACAGCTAGTGTCAATTGCTAAAATAATAGCTTCTTTGTATTTATTTTTAGAAGTAATTTTAATTTTATTCATAAGTTTCAATCGCTCGTCTATCATCGTCAAGATAATTGAAGATAACATTGATAATTTTTCCTCCAGTTTTTTTTATTTTCTTCTTCAAGTCATTAGAAAATTTATTGGCCCATTCAATGGCAATAATATTATTAACAGAGAAATAATTATCAAGTCCGATAGTTTCTAAATCATTTATATCTTCAATTCTCCAAGTATCGACGTGAATAAATTTTCCCCGTCTTTCTCCGAATTTGTAGTTATATTCATTTAGAATAGTGAAGGTTGGTGATTTTACCAAGTCTTTAATATTAAGACACCGGGCGATACCTTTTGCAAACTGTGTTTTGCCACCACCCAATTCTCCGACAAGAAAAAACACCAAGGGCTTGCTTAAAGGCTCATCAATATATTTCAGCATATTCATGCTACCAAAATTAATCGTTTCTTCAGCGCTTTCTGTTTGGGCTGACAAGATTGATTTTTTATCTGATTTTTTGTAAATATTAAGTTGCCCCTCTCGTACAATATTTAAACTATTCATGGTTGTGTCTACTACTGTTGATGTCTCGCGATGGGGTAATTTGCCGGCATCAATTATTAAATCTATTAATTCTAGATTTTTTGCTGGCATATTTTTCAGCAAAGCTTTTATGCTGTATGGTTTTGGAAGATAGGACATATTAGCTGATGTTGCTGTAAAAGGTTTTCCAAAATTTTTGACGATATCTAAAATAAGCTCATGTTCAGGAATACGTATTCCTAAAGTACCATATTCTGACTCAACTCCTTTAGCAACCTTGCCTTTTCCTTTAGAAACTACTGTTATCGGTCCAGGTAGATAGCTTTTGTATAGATTTTCTGCCATTTCATTGATTTCTACATATTTTTGAGCCATTTTTATGTCAGCCACAACAACCGACAAAGGTTTGCCCTCACGTCTAGTTTTATATGAATATAGCTTATTAATAGCACTTTTTTTTGTAGCATCAGTGCCAATTCCATAGCAAGTTTCAGTAGGGAATACAAAAATGCCACCATTTTTTAAAACAGCTAAAGCTTTCTTGATAATAATTTTTGAATTATTTTTATTGTATTTTATTAACTCCATAGAGAAATAAGGGTATTTATACTATAACATTACTTTAAAAGTTAAAAAATTGGAAGACCTTAGACTTTTCTTTTTTAATTGCCCAAGAAACTTTTTTTTGCTATAATAAAAATAAATAAAAAATATGAAAAATAAAAATTTTATTAAACTTATTATTGCTTTAATTATTCCACAATTATTTGCAATTATTGGGGCTTTATTTACTGATACGGGCGTTAATAGTTGGTATAATTTAATTGAGAAGCCCGCCTTTAACCCGCCTAATTGGCTTTTTGGGCCAGTCTGGACTCTTCTTTATGTTTTAATGGGTGTTTCTGCCTTTTTAATTTGGCGTCTGGGGCTAAATAAAAAAGAAATTCGTTTTGCTTTATTAATATTTATTTTTCAATTAGCGCTTAATCTTTTTTGGTCTTTTATTTTCTTTGGTTTACAAAATCCAGGAATTGCCTTAACTGAAATTATTTCTCTTTGGTTTGCAATTTTAGCAACTATTTTAGCTTTTTATCAAATCAATAAAGTTGCCGCCTATTTACTTATTCCTTATATTCTTTGGGTCACCTTCGCTGCTTTCTTAAATTATAGTATTTGGGATTTAAATAAAGACATTAATATGGCGCCAATTACTGGTCTAGAAATTGATTTAGAAACTCGAACTAGTTCTGATTCTCCTGTTTTATTAGAAAATGAAAATCCCGGAGCCTTAGAGGATCAAGTAATTAATAATGAAACTGTCGTTGAAATAGATCTTGAAGATTAATTATACTTTTTTAATTTCGTTTAACAAAAAATCATCCGCCCTAAGGCGGATGATTTTTATTTGCTTATATTGTGAAATCTATTAGAATCTCTTTTCAAGCGGACGAGCTTCGTTAACAATGATTTTTCTTCCATCTAATTCTTGATCATTGTACATAGCGATAGCCTTTTCAGCTTCGTCATCATTTTCCATTTCTACGAATCCAAAACCTTTTGATCGGTTTGTCATTCTGTCCATGATAACAACAGCAGAAATAACTGTTCCAGCCTTAGCAAAAGCTGCGGCTAAATCAGAATCGGTAGTTTTGTAATTTAAACCACCTACAAATAACTTTTTCATTTTCTTATTTCCTAAAATTTTTAAATGTAAGCCGACCTTTTCTTAAAAAAAGGCGGTTTTGGCCGCTAATTCTTAAGACTGCTTACCTGGATACATTATACAGGAAAGGTTTTAAAATGTCAAGGGCTATTGTTTCATGATCAAAACCTTGAATAAAACAAAAAGAAGGGGGCTAATTTAGCCCCCTTCTAATTATAGGAAAATATTGACTCCTTTTTATAAGCTAACTTTAACACCAGTGCTCATTGAAGAGGAGAGGCTAGTATTCTTGATAAAAGTTCCTTTAGAGGCGGATGGTTTAGCTTTTCTGATAGTCTCAAGGAGGCTATTAAAATTTTCAGCTAATTTATCATCACTAAAACTTACTTTACCAATAATAGCGTGTAGGTTTCCCGTATCATCATTTTTAAAACTAATTTTCCCTTTCTTTAATTCTTCAACTGCTTTAACTGGATTTTGAGTAACAGTATCATTTTTAGGGGAAGGCATTAAACCTCTGGTTCCTAATATTTTAGCAATTTGAGCTAAAGTTCTCATCATTGAAACTTCGGCAATCGCCACTTGAAAATCAGTTTTTTCAGTCTTTTTGATTTCTGCTACTAAATCTTCACCACCAACAAAGTCAGCTCCAGCGGCTTTCACAGCAGCTTCATTTTCTGGACTGACAAAAGCGGCAATCTTAATAGTTTTTCCAGTTCCGTGTGGTAGAGAAACTGCTCCTCTGATTTGTTGATCACTTTTCTTAGTATTAATTCCTAGACGAAAGTGAACTTCAACTGAAGCGTCAAATTTAGTTTTGGTAATACTTTTAACAATTTTAATCGCTTCGTTTAAAGAATAGCTTTTATTCTTATCATAAATACTGCTGTTATCAATTTTTTTGGCCTTGATTACTTTCGGAGACTTAATTTTCTTTTCCATAGATTTTGGTCGTGGTTATCGCTTAGCTTTAATTTATTAATTAATCCAAGCTCCCACAATTATTGTTAATTAATTATTTAATTTCTACACCCATTTGTCTAGCGGTACCAGCAATAATTTTTTTAGCTGCTTCAATATTGTGAGCACTTAAGTCACTCATCTTTTTTTCGGCAATTTCAGTTAATTGAGCGTCAGTAATAGAGCCAATTTTTTCAGTTAAAGGTTTGCCAGATCCCTTTTTAATTCCAGCAGCTTTTTTAATTAATTCAGAAGCTGGGGAGGTTTTAAGAACGAAGTCATAACTTCTATCCTCGTAAACAGTAATTTCAACCGGAATAACATCTCCCATCTGATCCTTAGTTCTATCATTAAATTCTTTACAAAAAGCTGCGATATTTAAGCCGTGTTGGCCTAAGGCTGGACCGACTGGAGGGGCTGGATTAGCTTGGCCACCAGAAATTTGTAATTTAATTTTTGTTTTTATTTTTTTTGCCATAAATTTATTATTGAAAACAGAGAAGCGCTATTTTCGTATCTTAATATTATACTTTTCTAATTTGTAAAAAATCTAATTCAACTGGAGTTTCTCGACCAAACATTGAAACTGAGACTTTAACTTTACCCTTAGCTTCATCAACGGAAGTAACCTTTCCTTCCATATTTTTAAATGGTCCTTCATTAATTATAACCGGAGTACCCTCGCTAACATCAATTTGAAATTTAGGATCTTCAACTCCCATTCTTTTTTGTAAAGATTTAACCTCTTCTTCGCCAATCGGTGTTGGGATAGTTCCGGTTCCGATAAAGCCAGTAACGTTTGGGGTGTTTCTAACAATATACCAAGACTCATCAGTTACTTCCATTTCTACTAAAATATAGCCAGGAAAGATTTTTTCTTCGCTAACCTTTCTTTTACCATTTTTAATTTTAATTTTTTTCTCAGTTGGGATTAAGACATTGAAAATCTTATCTTCCATATCAAGAGACTCAACTCTTTGTTTCAGGTTTTCGGCAACATTTTCTTCGTAGCCGGAATAAGTATGAATAACATACCACCGGCGCCCTTGATTTAAAATTTGTTTAGCCATAAATTTAAAAAGAAATTTTTAAATGATTTAAACGATAATAAATTTAAATCCAAAATTGAAAATTGCATCAAGTAAACCCAGGAAAGCAGCAGTCGCTAAACTCACACCAATAACCATTAAAGTATAGCTATAGGTTTCTTTTTTAGTCGGCCAAGTCACTTTTTTCATCTCAGCGTAGGACTCCTTGATGTAGCTAATTAATTTGTTCATATAGAATTAAAAATTATATTGCTGACAAACATAAAACACAGAAAAAAATCTGCTTTTTAAAAAAAGCCTCCCAGGGCTTATTTATTTGTTTGACCCTTAAATAATACAAAATACTTAGAACTATGTCAAGAGCTAGAAATCGCTATTAGGCAAATGTCCCTAAAATTAAAGTTGCGTTTTAGCTTTAAATAAGTTACAATTTATTTATATAAAAATAAAGCTTCATTTTTAAGGTTTTGCTTATAAAAACCCTTAAAATAAGGGAAAATTATTTATGGTTAGTCCAAATTTAGTCAAAAATACCCAAAAATCAGAGAAATTAGAAATGAATGAAAATACTAAAAAGCTTTTTCAAGTAATTTATAGTGAAAAAACGAAGAAAGTTAGTGAAGATGGGGATTTAGCCATGATAAAAGTATCTTCTTTAGTTTCTCGTTTGGCTTTTTTCTACGAAAAAGCGAGAAATGCAGTTGATTACGAAGAAGAACATCTCTTAAGAAAAACAGCAATCGCTAGAATTTTAAAGCGCCAGATTCTTATTGAGGGTGTTTTGCGTCAGGCTGAGAGTCTAGATATCTCTAAACATTTATTAATTGAGCTCATTCGTGGTGGTTATTTAGCTAATAATAGTATCCCTGAAACTAAAATAGATGATATTGCTTTTATTTTAGAGAAATACATTATTTTGAAAAACTTTTTAAGTGCTGAAATGAGCACTTCTTTTAGTTTAAGAACCGACATTAATAAAACTAAGGACACAATTCAAAAAAAAAATAATTTAACATCATGGCTTCTTACTTTAGCTGCCTGTGAAATTGAAGATAATTTATCGCCTAATAAAGTAAAAAAAGTTATTGTTAGTAACATGTTTGATTTTTTAGAAAAAAAAATCCAACTACCAGATGATTTACTTGAATTTGAAAAGGAAAAAGAAATCCAAATTTATTTAAGTATTGCTAGAAGTTATTTAAAATTTGATGAGGATATTTTAAGTTTTGTTTTATTTAAATATTATAATGGTTTCTGGCTTGAGCTTAATAAAAAAGGAGTTTTAGAAGAAAGTGATAATGAAAATATAAAAAAAGTCGCAGCCAGTTTTGCGGCTTTAAGAAGAGAAATTAATAAAAATCTTAACCACCCTTTAAAAAAACAATTAGATAAAATTAGTCGAACTTATTCTCTCTACTTTAATGTTTTAGCTGAAACTATTGAAAAAGATCCCTTGGCGCTTTATGGGGAGATTCAAAAAGCCGAAAAAAGTTTTGTTGCTAGTATTAAAAAAGCTTGTAATCAAAAATATTCTAAGGCCAAAACCAAACTTTGGCGAGCAGCACTACGAAGTATAATTTATATTTTTTTAACAAAATCAATTTTTGTTTTAGTAATTGAAATTCCTGCTATTCGTTGGTTTAATGAAGAGTTGAATTATTTATCCTTAGTAATTAATATTGTTTTTCCGGCCGTTCTTTTATTTTTTATCGTCTTAACTACAAGAAAACCAGCTGAGGACAATACCGAAAAAATTGTTAGTGGTATTAAAGAAATTTCTTTTATAACTCAAGATAAAAAAAGTGCTTTAACTTTAAGGAAGCCAAGAAAAAGAAACTTTATAGCAGCAGCAATTTTCAATTTAATTTATGCCGCTTCTTTTTGTTTTTCAATTTATTTAATTATTAAACTTTTAACCCTTCCTTTAATTGGCTTTACTTGGGTTAGCGTTGTTATTTTCCTTTTCTTCTTGGCCTTTGTTAGCTTTTTTAGTATTTTAACAACTAAGGGAATCAAAGAATTATTAGTTATTGAGCGCCGAGAAAGCTTGCTCGCATTTTTAGTTGACTTGTTTTATTTACCAATAATTATGGTTGGTCGTTGGTTATCAAATAATATGTCTAAAGTTAATATCTTCGTCTTTATTTTCGACTTCGTGATTGAGGCGCCATTTAAAATCTTAGTTGATATTGCTGATGACTGGACTAAGTATGTTAGGGAAAAACGAGATAATATGGAATAATTATATGAGTGTTTTAAGAATAGTGGCGACTCCAATTGGTAATTTAGAAGATATAACTTTAAGAGCTTTAAGAGTTCTTAAGGAGGCTGATTATATTTTATGTGAGGACACTAGGACTAGTGGCGTGCTTTTAAATCATTATCAGATTAAAACTCCAACAATTTCTTTTCATCAACATTCTGGCGAAATTAAAATTGAGAAAATAGTTAATCTCTTAAAAGATAATAAAAATTTAGCTTTAATTACTGATGCTGGCACTCCTGGCGTTTCTGATCCAGGTAGTAAATTAATTACTTTAGTTAGAGAGAAAATTGGTGAACAAGTTTTAATTGAGAGCGTTCCTGGGGTTTCGGCCTTAACAGCCTCTATTTCTATTGCTGGGGCTGGCTTTGATCGTTTTTTATTTTTAGGCTTTTTACCTCATAAAAAGGGAAGACAAACAATGTTAAAAGAAGTTTTTAAATCTGAATATCCTAGCGTTCTTTATGAATCAAAACATCGAGTCTTAAAATTGATGGAGGAACTTGCTATAATGAGCCTGGAGTTTAAAATTGAATTAAAAATTTCTTTGGCAAGAGAATTAACTAAGATGCATGAAAGTTTTTATGAGGGCTCGCCAGAAAAGATTAAAGAAATTTTATTAAGTCACCCTAATAATCAAAAAGGAGAGTTCGTTGTTCTGATTAAAAAAATAAATTTAAAAAAGTAAAAAGAGGACTAAGTCCTCTAGCTATAAAAAAAATGTCAAATAAAAATTTTTACATTACCACCACCTTACCTTATATTAATTCCGACCCTCATATTGGTTTTGCGGCAGAAATAATTAAAGCTGATGTTGTGGCTAGATATATGACGCAAAGAGGTTCTAAAGTCTTTTTTAATACTGGTACCGATGAACATGGTTTAAAGATTTTTCAAAAAGCTCAAGAATCAGGTTTATCGGTTCAAGAATTTTGTGATAAAAATTCAGGCTTATTTTTACCTTTAAAAGAAAAATTAAATTTAAGCTATACTAATTTTATTAGAACAACTGATAAAAATCACCAAAAAGCCGCTCAGGAATTTTGGCGACGCTGTGAAGCTAAGGGAGATATTTATAAAAAAGCTTATCAAATAAAATATTGCATTGGTTGTGAAATGGAAAAAACTGACTCCGAGCTTGAAAATGGTTTTTGCCCACTTCACCCCAGTAAAGAACTAGAAATTATCAATGAAGAAAATTATTTTTTTCGTTTTTCTAATTATGGTGAAAAATTATTAGCACTTTACGAATCTAATCCTAATTTTGTTAAACCAGAAAGTCGTTTAAAAGAGATAAAGTCTTTTGTCAAAAGAGGTCTACAAGATTTCAGTATTTCTCGTCTTAAAGAGAAAATGCCAAACGGCGTTCCTGTTCCTCAAGATGATACTCAGGTAATGTATGTTTGGTTTGATGCTTTAGTAAATTACATTTCGACTCTAGGTTGGCCTGAAAATTCTGATGATTTTAAAAATTTTTGGCCAGGAATTCAGGTTTGTGGTAAAGATAATTTAAGACCACAAGCAGCGATGTGGCAGGCGATGTTAATGTCAGCTGATATTAGTAATTCAAAACAGATTTTAGTTTTTGGTTTTTTAACTGTTAATGGAAAAAAAATAAGTAAAAGTGCTGGTAATGGGGTTAGCCCTTACGAGCTGGTTGATAAATTTGGAGCTGATGCTCTTCGTTATTATTTATTAGCGGAAATTCCGCCCTTTGAGGATGGAGATTATTCTTTAGAAAAATTTTTTGATCGTTACAACGCTGATTTGGCTAATGGGATTGGTAATTTAAGCGCTCGGGTTTCTAATTTATTAGAAAAAAATGAAATTATCACTGGCTTAAAAGTTGATTTAGAAGATGATTCAGTAAAAAACTTAGTCATTGATTTTGAAAATCTATTTTCTGTTTATAAGTTTAATGAATGTTTGCAACTTATTTGGGCAAAAATTAAAGCTTGTGATGAGATTTTAAGTAAAGAAACTCCTTGGAAGATGGAAAATAAGGATGATGTGGTTAAAAGTCTTAAACCAATTGCCCAAACAATTTTAAACCTAGCTTATTTATTAGAACCTTTTATTCCAGAAAGTGCTGGAAAAATTAAAGAAGCTTTTTTAGAAAATAAGATTAAAAAATTACCCCCACTTTTTCCTCGCCTGCAAAAGCTGAAAAATGATGATAAATAAAATTAAAATATATGAGCATTTTTGATTTAAGTTTAATCTTAGTTTTACTAGGTTTTGCCATCAATGGCCTTTTCAGAGGTTTGATAAAAATGATTGGAGCAATTTTAGCCTTTATTTTAGGAATTTTCTTTGCTAGTCGTCTTTATTTACCATTTTATGAATGGGGTTCTAATTATGTTTCTGGGCAAGAAAATATTTTAAAAATAATTTCTTTTATTATTCTGCTTTTATTAATCTCTAAACTAGTTGAATTACTTTTTGTTTTTTTGGAAAAAGTTTTCAAGCTCGCTGCCTTTATTCCTGGAACAAAATTAATTAATAATCTATTGGGGGCTGTTTTTGGTTTTATTTTAGGCTCTTTATTTTTAGGGGCAATTATTTATATTCTTTCTCGGTATTTAAACTTTGGCGGATCAATAACCAACTTAATTGAAGTCTCAAGCATTGCTAAGTTTTTACTCGGTGTAAATAATATTATTTTGCCATTACTTCCAAAAGCATTTAAAACAATTATCCCTTTTATTTATTAAAGACAATAAAAGTGCTAGAATTGTCTTGCGATTTGCTTAAAAGTCATTTTTTGATTAAAATGATTAAAGGTTTAGGTGAGGCTTAAGAGCCTGTTATTAAATTAATAAATATAAATCTATGAATACTTTAAATAATGATTTTGATCAGGGCTACGAAGATGCCAAGAATCTCGAGGAAAAATCTAGCTGCAATTCTAATTATTCAAAAAAAATAGTTCCAACCTTAGTTTTAGCTGTTTTAATTTTTGCTGGCGGTTTTTATTTTGGTTTAAACAATCAAGCTGATCCTTTTCGCTCAGTTGCTTATTATGGGGAAGACGAAGTGGTGGAAGAGGAAAAACTTGATTTTAATTTGTATTGGGAAGTTTGGGATAATGTTAAAACAAACTATGTTGATAAAAATAAAATTGAAGATAAGGATTTATTTTATGGCTCTTTAAGAGGTATAGCTGAGTCAACTGGGGATCCTTATACGATTTTCATGGATCCGGTTGAGACCAAAGAATTTAGTGATGATTTAGCCGGAACTTTTGAAGGAATTGGTGCTGAGATTGGTTTGAGAAATGATATTACCACTGTTATTGCTCCGCTTGATGATACTCCAGCTCAAAAAGCTGGGTTAAGATCTGGCGACAAAATTTACGCCGTTGATGATGCCCCAACAATTGGTTTAACAATTACTGAGGTCGTTAGAAAAATTAGAGGAGAGAAGGACACAAAGGTAAAATTAACAATTATTAGAGGCGATGAGAAGCCTTTTGATGTGGAGATTATCCGGGGAGTAATTGTTGTTAAAAGTGTAAAAACAGAGATGCGAGCGGATGGTGTTTATGTTTTGCGTCTTAGTAATTTTAATGATGATACCGAGCTTCTATTTAAGCAGGCGGTTGATGATATTTTAGTAAAACAACCAAGGGGTATAATTTTAGACTTAAGAAATAATCCAGGCGGCTATTTAGATACAGCGATTAATATTGCAAGTGAATGGATAGAGGATGGGGTAATTGTGGCTGAACAATTAAATAACAATCGTCGTAATGAATATCCTGCTCGTGGTCTAGCTCGATTAAAAGACTTTAAAACTGTGATTTTAGTTAATGGTGGTAGCGCTTCAGCCTCAGAAATTTTAGCTGGAGCTTTAAGAGATTATAGAAAAGCAACTTTAGTTGGTGAAACAACTTTTGGTAAAGGTTCGGTCCAGGCTTTAAAACCATTAAGTGACGGCTCTATTTTAAAGGTTACTATCTCTAAATGGTTAACCCCGGCTGGCGATTCTATTGATGAAAAGGGAATTGATCCAAATATTGAGGTTGAGTTAAGTGTTGAAGATGTAAATAATGATCTTGATCCACAAATGGATAAAGCCTTGGAAATTATTAAAAAATAATTTAAATATAAGAAAAAATTCTATGCCTAAAAAAATAATTTCAATTAAGGCCAATAACCCTAAATATATCTTTGTCGTTGGCGGAGTGATGTCGGGGGTTGGTAAGGGAGTAACGACCGCCTCAATCGGAAATATTTTACAAGCTCGCGGATATAATGTTAGTGCAATAAAAATGGATCCTTATATTAATGTAGATGCTGGAACAATGAATCCAATTGAACACGGTGAAGTTTTTGTAACTGAAGATGGCGATGAAACTGATCAAGACATTGGTAATTATGAGAGATTTTTAAATAAAAATATTTATCGGGAAAATTACATGACGACCGGTCGAATTTACCGAACGGTGATTGAAAAAGAAAGAAATTTAGAATATAAAGGTAAATGTGTTCAGGTTGTTCCTCATATTCCCCAAGAAATAAGAAGAAGAATTGATGTGGCTGTAGAAAAAACTAGCGCCGAAATAATGATAATTGAAATCGGTGGTACTGTTGGTGAATACGAAAATCTTTTATTTTTAGAGGCTGCTAGAGTCATGAAACTTTATAGTCCAAAAGATGTTTTATTCGTGATGGTTTCTTTTTTACCAATTCCTAGTAAATTAGGGGAGATGAAAACAAAACCAACTCAACATGCGGTTAGAAATTTGCAAGCCGCCGGTATTCAACCAGACTTTTTAGTTGCTAGAAGTGAGAGACCGCTTGATTTGGCCCGTAAAGAAAAACTATCTATTAATTGTAATGTTTCATCAGAAGCCGTTATTTCCGCTCCTGATATTGATTCTATCTATGATATTCCTTTAAATTTTGAAAAAGATAATTTAAGTTTAAGAATTTTAGAAAAATTAAATTTACCTGTCAGAAAAAAAGTTTTAGCTAACGATGACTGGAAGCAAATGGTTAAGAATTCAAAAATTAAAGATCCAGTTGTTAAAATTGGGATTGTTGGTAAATATTTTGCTAGCGGTGATTTTTCACTTGGTGATTCCTATATCTCTGTCTTAGAGGCAATAAAACATTCAGCCGCAGCTAATAAGGTTAAAGTTGAGATAACCTGGCTTTCAGCTGAAGAAGTTGAAATAAAAGGTGTAAATTACCTAAAACCTTATGATGGAATCATTATTCCTCAGGGTTGGGGTAGTCGTGGCTCAGAGGGTAAAATAAAAGCAATAAAATATTGTCGTGAAAATAAAGTTCCTTATTTTGGTCTTTGCTACGGAATGCAAATGGCTGTGATTGAATTTGCGAGAAATGTCGCTGGTTTAAAGGATGCTAATTCCGCTGAAGTTGATAATAAGACGAAAAATCCAGTAATTCATATTATGCCGGAACAAGTTGAATTGATTAAGAAAAAAGGTTATGGCGGCACAATTCGTCTTGGCGGCTGGCCTTGTGCTTTAAAATCTGGAACTCGTCTAGAAGAAGCTTATAAAAAAATGGGGGCGAAGAAAACTGTTAGCGAACGTCACCGTCATCGTTATGAGTTTAATAATGAATATCGAAAGATGTTTGAAGATCTAGGTTTAGTAATTTCTGGAACCTCGCCTGATAATAAAATTGTTGAGGCGGTTGAAATAAAAGATCATCCATTTTTTGTTGGCGTTCAATTTCACCCAGAATATATTTCACGGCCTTTAGTTCCGCACCCTTTATTTTTAGAGTTTATTAAGAGTTGTAAGAAAAAATAGAAACTCTTATATCAACTACAAAAAAAACCTTCAAGAAAATGAAGGTTTTTTTGTAATTCTTTTTTGTATTTAAAAATTACTTAGAAACTGGTTTAATTTTTTTCTCAGCTCTAGTAGCAATTCTTTTAGCGGCTCTAATTTTAATTTTACTCTTCTTAACAGAAACTCTAACAGTTTTACCTGGTTTTTTCATTGGGGTTTTCTTTTTCAAAACCGCTGTTACTGGCTTAACCCTTCCTTTAAATTCAGGCAAAACATTAACAATTGCGCAATCTTTTAAAGTATTATTGAACTTTCTCATTTTCTTATTAGAAAATTTAACAAAACCGTTTGCCATTGAAAAAAGTGTATCATCTTTGCCCTTTTTAACATTTAAGCCAGGGTGATACTTAGTTCCTCTTTGTCTGATAATAATCATTCCGGTTTTAGCCCAAGAGCCTTCACCGAGTTTAACGCCTAATCTTTTACCCGCTGAATCTCGTCCGAGGGAGGTAGAACCGGCGGCTTTCTTATGTGCCATATGTTTTCATTAACAAAATAAAGCCAAAAAGGCTAATATTTTGAATTAGATTTTAGTTCTTACTGATTAAATATAACAAAAGCTTAAATAATTGTCAACTGTTTGTAAAAAGCCTAAATTTAGCTTATTTTTAAAGCTAAAATGGTTTTATTTTTTTTCAAATGTGTTATAATAAATATGTAAAATATTAATTTATATTTATTATACAGAACTTAAAAAAACACTCAGTTTTAAGTTTCTTTTTAAATTTTATGATTAAAGTAGATCAGGAAAAATGCATTGGCTGCGGTCTTTGTGCTGGTAATTCGCCAGAAAATTTTGTTATAAACTCTAATGGTAAGGCAGAAGCTATTTCTCAGACAGTAAACGCCCTAGCTAAAGAAGCGGCTAAAGATTGTCCGGTCGGAGCAATCTCGGTTAAATAAATTATTATTTAATTTATAGATAGATAGTTGAACAAAACAATATGAAAGATGAAAAATTAGAGAAAATTGATTTAGATGATATTCAGTTACTAACAGCTGAAGCAACGAAATCTGTTATTTCTAAGAATAAGAATGAGATTGTAGTCGAATTAAAAACTAAAGGCCTTGAGCTTGAAAAAGATACAGTTAATCTAAGTTCTGAATCTGAAAAAGCGATAGACTTAAATAAAGTAGAAAAAGAAGAAAACGCTAAAGTTATAGTTCCGGAAAAAAAAGTGATTGAATTATCTGGCTTATCAGCTCAAAGTTCAACTACAGCAATACAAAAAAGAAGGGAAGAAGAAATTGATAAAATTTTAGCTGATGGTCTCGGTGATATTTTTTTGAAAATGACCCCTGTTAAACAAAAAGAATTTAAAATTAAGGGCGAAGAAACGGTAAAAAAAATTAGCCTACTTCTAAATGAAACGCTGGTTAGTGTTAATAAAATAGTTGAGTTAATTAAAAAATGGCTTAAACTTATTCCCGGAGTTAATAAATTCTTTTTAGAGCAAGAAACAAAATTAAAAGTTGATAAGATAATAAAAATGAAAAATAATTTTTAAGGCTTTATGCAAGACTTAAGTACAGCGGATTTAAATTTAATAAATCAAAGTAATTTTAATTTTGAGCCTATTTTGGTGATGCTGATTTTTTTTCTAGCTTTTATCTTTTTAGTTTTTTTAATCTTGCGAATAATGAGAAAATATTTGACTGGAACTCGTTATTTTAAACATAAGGTTTTTTTAGTTAAATTACCAAAAGAAAAGCCAGAAGATGATAAAAAAGATTTTTCTGTTCAACAGTTAATCGAAGAGATTGCTAAGGGTGAAACTATTTTTGCCTCAATCGGTGGACTTAAGGCACAAAGAGGTTTTAATCATTGGCTTTTTGGTCGAGATGATCATTTTTCTTTTGAAATTGTCGCCCTCTCCAATAAAATTGCTTTTTATGTTATTACCCCAGAAAAAGATGCTCGTTATATTGAGCAACAAATTCATGCTAACTATCCTGAAGCGGTCATTGATGAAGTTGAAGATTACAATATTTTTAAACCAGATAGCCAAGTAATGGCAGCTTATTTAAAAACTAAAAGAGACTTTATTTTTCCGATTAAAACTTATAAGGAGATGGGGACTGATCCGATGAATTCTTTGATTAATGTTTTATCTAAACTTGATAAGGATGAAAGCTTAGTAATTCAATATGTTGTCAGAAGCGCTTTTGGTTCTTGGCATAAACGAATTAGAAAAGTTGTAGAAAATATTAATAAAAGTGGCTCAATTTCTATAGGAATAAAGATGACAAATCCAGGCGCTCAATTTTTAAAATCTTTAGGGTTAGTTTTTGATTACTTTGCTCCATCAAAAAAACCTGATGCTAGTCCGAAGGAAATAAAAAAACTAACCGTAGTTGAAGAGGAGATGGTTAAACATATTGAAGAAAAAAATGCTAAAGCCGGCCTTAACGTTAATATCAGAATTATTAGTTGCACTAAAAGCAAGGAAAAGGCTTCTATTTATCTTGATAATTTAAGTAATTCTTTTTCAGAATACAGTAACTTTAGCTATGGTAATGTTTTGGTTCGCTTAAATACTAAAAAACAAGCGTTAGATAAACAAATATCGGATTTTATTTATCGTCGTTTTAACGAAAGTCATAGTTTTCTTTTAAACACTGAAGAGTTAACTAGTCTTTTTCATTTTCCTCTAAAATCAACAGAAACACCAAATATTTTATGGCTTACTTCAAAGATTGCTCCAGCTCCAGCCGATGTTCCAACTGAAGGTATTATGCTCGGCACTAACGTTTATCGTGGAGTTAAAAAAGAAATAAGGATTAAGAGACAGGATAGACGTCGTCATACTTATTTAGTTGGTAAATCTGGAACCGGTAAGTCTGTCACCTTAAATAACATGGCAATTCAAGATATTCAAAACGGGGAAGGAGTTTGTGTTATTGATCCTAATGGTGATTTAATTCAAGATATTTTAGATAGAATTCCGCCAGAACGAGCTGAAGATGTTATTATTTTTTCTCCAGCTGATACAGAAAGACCACTGGGACTTAATTTACTTGACTATGATCCCGCTTATCCAGAACAAAAAGGTTTTGTTATCAATGAAATGATTGGAATTTTTGATAAATTATATGACTTAAAAGCAACTGGAGGCCCGATGTTTGAGCAATATATGCGTAATGCGATGATGTTGGTAATGGATGATATTGAAAGCGGTTCAACTTTAATGGAAATTTCAAAAGTTTTAGCTGATGAAAATTTTAGAAGATTAAAAATTAGTAAATGTAAAAATCAGACCGTGGTTGATTTTTGGACTAAAGAAGCGGAAAAGGCTGGCGGTGAGGCGGCCTTAGCTAATATGGTGCCTTATATCACCTCTAAGCTAACAGCTTTTATCTCTAATGACATGATGCGTCCGATTATTGGCCAGCAAAAAAGTTCTTTTAATATGCGTGATGTGATGGACAAGCAAAAAATATTGTTAATTGATTTACCTAAAGGTTTAATTGGCGAGATGAATGCTTATTTACTTGGTATGATTTTGGTTGGTAAAATTTTAATGGCCTCTTTATCAAGAACTGATATAAAGCCAGAAGATAGAAAAGATTTTTATCTTTATATCGATGAGTTTCAAAATTTTACAACCAATTCAATTTGCCAGATTTTATCAGAGGCAAGAAAATATGCTCTTAATTTAATTATTGCTCATCAGTACATCGGTCAGCTAACAAAAAATAATAACACTGAAATTAAAGACGCAATTTTTGGTAACGTTGGCACCATGATTAGTTTTAAAGTTGGCTCTGATGACGCTGCTTTTTTAATTAAAGATTTTGCTCCGACTTTCAATGAATATGATTTAGTTAATATTGAAAAGGGGATGTCCTGTATTAAGTTATTGGTCGACAATAGTTCAACTCGACCCTTTACGCTTAAAGGAATTTGGCCTCTTTTAGGAACTAAACATCCCCAGATGGCTGAAAGAATTAAGGCTCTTAGTCGTTTAAAATATGGTCAAAATTCAAAATTAGTTGAAGCAGAAATTAAGCGCCGAGCAGTTTAAAAATATTAAAGAAATTAAAGAAAACTATGTCAACTCTATATCGTGATTATCGTCCTAATAATTTTTTCGAGGTTTTAGGACAGAATCATATTAAATTAACTTTGCAAAATGAAATTTTAGCCAAGCATCTTGGCCATGCTTATTTATTTTGTGGACCACGCGCAGTTGGTAAAACAACAACAGCGAGAATTTTAGCTAAAGCGATAAATTGTTTGAATCGCAAAGATGATAGTTTTGAGCCTTGTAATGAATGTGATAATTGTTTATCAATTAAAAAAGGAAATAATCTTGATGTTTTAGAAATTGACGCTGCTTCTAATACCGGGGTTGATAATGTTAGAGAAAATATAATTTCTTTTTCTAGAATTGCCCCGAGCAATGGCAGGTATAAAGTTTTTATTATTGACGAGGTTCACATGTTATCGCTCCAAGCTTTTAACGCCCTACTTAAAATAATGGAAGAGCCTCCTACTTATGTTGTTTTTATCTTGTGCACCACAGAAATTCAAAAAGTGCCCGGCACTATAATTTCTCGTTGTGAGCGTTTTGATTTTAAAAAAATAAGTTTAGTTGAAACTTTAACAAAGTTAAGCCAAATAACACAAACGGAAGGAGTTAAAATTGATCGTGAAGTCTTAGAAGCAATTGCAAAGAAAAGTGGTGGTTATATGCGCGACGCTGAAAGTTTATTGGGGCAGATTCTTTCTATTGGCGGGAAGGTAATTAAAAAAGAACAAGCTGATTTAATTTTACCGCCAGCTAGTGATAGAGAAGCACTTAGTTTAATTAAAAATTTAAGCAAAAAAGATACGGCTAAAGCTTTTATTTTATTAAATAGTTTAAGTGATAGCGGTATTAATATGAAAAATTTTAATGCCGAATTAATCGCGATTTCTCGTCGTTTATTGCTTGATAAAATTAGTCCGGGCTTAAGTGATAGTCTTGGTCTTGATTTAGGAGAAACAATAGAAAAAGATTTATTACAAGTATCAGCTCTTTTAAATGAAGAAGAAATAATTTTTCTCATTAAAAAGTTTATGATAGCCAGCTCCGATAACAGAAGTCAAAACATTCCACAATTACCATTAGAAATTGCTATTGCCGAAATTTGTCTTGGTTTAAAAGATGGGGTTGATTCAGATGGGGCTGGAGATAATAAGCCTAAGCAAGTTGTGAATAAGCTAATCACGACTAATTTAAAAAGTGATAATTTTAGTCAAAGTAATGTTTTAAAGAAAGACTTAGTTCAAGAGCAAAAACCAGAAACTAAAGCTTTAAACATTGTTTTAGAAAATTTATCGCAAGCAGAAGTTTATGCCAAGTGGCCAGAATTTTTAGTTAAAATTAAAAATCACAACCATTCTTTATCATTTGTGATGCAAAGTTGTCACCCTCAAGCAATTATAGATTCCTGCCTTTCCTTAGCCTTTAAATATAAGTTTCACCAAAACCGAGTTAATGAAAATGATATTAGAACAATTGTTAAAAATGTTTTGGCTGAAGTTTATGGTACCGGACTTGACTTTAAGACGGAAATTGACGAAAATTTAAAGATTGGCTCTGGCTCAGAAATTGGAGCAGAAATTGATAGCTCCGAAACCCCAATCATCCCTCAAACAGAAAAAACAGAAGAAAAAAAACAACCAGAAGATGCCCTGGGAAATTTATTAAATGCTTTCGGTGGGGAAGTAATCAATTAGAATTTAAAAGAATTTTATAATAAAATTATATGTTGGATTTAAAAATTATCAGAGAAAACCCGAAATTAGTTGAAGATAATTCTCGCAATCGTTTAGCGCCGGTAAATATTTCTGATTTTTTAAAATTAGATGAGGAAATTAGAACCCTTAAAGTTAAGGCTGAAGAATTAAGAGCGGAGAGAAATCGTTATTCAAAAACAAAACCCGACCAAGAAATAATTGCTAAGATGAAAAAGTTGGGCGAAGATTTAAAAGCTGATGAAGAAAATTTGGCTTTGAAGGAGGACGAATTCAAAAAAATTCACGCGAGTATTCCGAACTTAAGTCATAGAGATGTTAAAGTTAGTGATGATGAAAATGATAATCCGATTATTGGTCAATTTGGCGAAGTTAAAAAATTTGATTTTAAAGCCCTTGACCATGTTGAATTAGCAAACCAGCTAGATTTAATTGAGTTTGAAAGAGCAACGAAAGTTAGCGGGGCAAAATTTTATTATTTAAAAAATGATTTAGCTTTACTTGAATTTGCTTTAATCCAATACGCTTTAGAGATTTTAGTTAAAAAGGGGTTTGGTATTTTTACTAGTCCAGATTTAGCTAAAAAAGAAGTACTTGAAGGGCTAGGCTTTAATCCGCGAGGCGATTCAACTCAAGTCTATAGTATTGAAAATTCTGATCTTTGTTTAATTGGTACGGCTGAAATTACTTTAGGCGGTTTACATAAAGACGAAATTTTAGAAGAACAAGATTTACCAAAAAAATATGCCGCCGTTTCCCACTGTTTTAGAACTGAGGCTGGTTCTTATTCAAAATTTTCTAAAGGAATTTTTCGTGTCCATCAATTCACAAAAATAGAAATGTTCCAATTTGTAAAACCAGAAGATTCAGAAAAGGCTCACGAAGAATTATTAGAAATTGAAAAAGAAATATTTTCTGGACTTGGTTTAACTTTCAGGATCGTTGATCATTGTACGGCTGATTTAGGGGCGCCTTCAATGAGAACTTTTGATCTTGAAGCCTGGATGCCGGGTAAGCCAAATAATGACGGTACTGACGGCGATTGGGCTGAAGTAACTTCTGCTTCAAATTGTGGTGATTATCAGGCACGTGGCCTCAATATTAAATTTAAACGCGAAAACGGAGATAAAGAATTTGTTTATACTCTAAACGGAACGGCTATCGCTATTACGCGTTGTTTAATTGCAATCTTAGAAAATTATCAAGAAAAAGATGGCTCAATTTTTATTCCAGAAGTGTTAAGAAAATATTTTTCTGATTCTAAAGAAAGAATAGTAAAAAAATAAAAATGATAAATTTTTTTCAAAAAATATTATATACTGCTTTTTTATTATTAATTATTTTTAATTTTACAAATCAAGCCCAAGCCAGTATAGAAGTAAAAAATACTTTTCCACGCTTAGCTAATTATTTTTTGAAATGGGAAATAAGCGACTATGAGGCGGAAAGTTTAGCTAAGTGGGATCTTTTAATTCTTGATATGGAAGTTCAGGAAAATAGCCCCGAAGCTTTAAAAAAAATTAGAAGACTTAATCCTGATGTTATTATTTTAGCCTATATTACCGCTCAAGAAATAATGGATGATTTTAAATATTATCATCTCGCTCATTTACGACCAAAATTAAAAGAGGGAATTAATGATTCTTGGTACTTAAAGGATGAGGGTGGTAATAAAATTAGTAATTGGCCCGGAACTTATATGCTTAATTTAAGTAATAAGTCACAAACCAATCAAAGAGGGCAAAGGTTTAATGATTATTTACCAGAGTTCGTTGCTAATAATATCAAAGCCGCTGGTCTTTGGGACGGTGTTTTCTATGATAATACTTGGGGCGACTTAGCCTGGGTAAATAAAACTGACATTGATTTAGATAATGATGGGTGCCGAGAAACTACAACTGAGATGAATAGTCTTTGGGCCGAGGGATTTAAAAAAATGTTAGATAAAACAAGAACTTTGGTTGGTCCTGATTTTTTAATTATTGGTAATGGTAAAATTTATGAACCATATCAATCAACATTAAATGGAATGATGTTCGAAAATTTTCCGGCTTTTTGGGAAGGTGATGGGATTTGGGCGAGCTCGATGAATAATTATTTAAAACTACCAAGTCTTAATACTAGCCCGTCGCTATCAATTATTAACACTTATAATAAAGATCAAAACAATTTTGAATTGATGCGTTTTGGTTTAAGTAGTACCCTTTTAGGTGATGGTTTTTTTAGTTATGACTACGACACAACGAACCATGCCCAGCTTTGGTGGTATGATGAATATGATATTAATTTAGGTCGGGCTAATTCTCAAGCTTATAATCTTTTAAATAATTCTAAGATAATTAATAATTCCGTATTCCGTCGCGATTTTGAGGATGCTAGTGTTTTTGTTAATGCTAGTTCAAAAAGAGAAATTAAGATTTTTTCTCAAGAGAGTTTTTCTAAACCAAAAGGAAACCAGGATTCAGACTTTAATAATGGAGAAAGAATTAATTTTCTAGAGTTACAACCAAATACTGGGGCAATTTTAATAAAAAATGATAAAGCAATCAAGAATTCAACTTTTACTAATGGTTATTTTTATCGTTTTCTTGATGGCAAGGGAACACAAATAAAGCCAGCCACTTTTTCTTTTTTAAGCGCCTATCCTGGTTCAGCGGAAATAATAGCTTTAACTAATAATAATTTCGAAGACACAATTATTAGTGCTAGTGCTGGATTAATAAAAGTTAATGGTAATGGTCATAATCATTCTTTTAGACCTTTTCCTTTATTTAAAAATGGTCTAAGTTTAGCGGTTAGTCATAAAAACGGTTTTCTTGATAAAATTGTGGTTGGGCCGGGGCAGGGCGGTGGGCCTCAAGTTTTAGTTTTTAGTGCTAAAGGGAAATTAGAAGGAAACTTTTTTGCCTATGATAAAAATTTAAGAACCGGAGTTAATGTTGCAGCTGTTGATTTAGATGGTGATGGTAAAGTAGAAATAATCACTACTCCTGGACGGGGAACTGAACCATTAGTTAAGATTTTTTCTTTAGGTGGTGAGCTAAAATTTAGTTTTTTAGCCTATGATAAAAATTTTAGAGGCGGAGTTAGTTTAGCCGCTGGTGATATGAATCTTGACGGTAAAGTGGAAATAGTTACTATTCCTAGTTCTGGCGGCGGCCCTCATGTTAGAGTTTTTAATCATCAAGGCAAGGTTGTTGGCGGTTTCTTTGCTTATAGTCAAGACCAAAGAGATAAATTTGAAATATCTTTAAGCGATATTAATGATGATGGAAATCTTGAAATTCTTGTCGGTCGACAAAATCCTTATTAAAATTAAAAGTAAATATATGTTTAATTTTAGACGCAGAGCTAAAAACCGTTGGTTAAAATATTATAGCAAAAGTCGTTGGCCAATTATCGTTGACATTGCTTCTGTTTTTACTGTTTTTGGTCTTTTAGTTTTATTTTTAAGTCTTTATTTCTATAATCCGCAAATATTAATTGGTCCTAATTATCAAAAAGATAAACCAATTAAGCCTGATGATTCTTATGTTATAGATTTAGACAATCCACCGCTTGAAACTAAAATGGTTTTTAAAAATTTAAGCTTAAACGAATCAAATCGAGTGGCCCAACTAGAAGTAGAATTAAATAATAATTCACCACTTGAAATAAAAGATTTAAAAATAAGAATTACTTCAGTTAATAATAATCTTTCTCTTAGAGATATTTATCCAGAACTAGATGAGATTGAGGGCGTAAAGTTTATTAATAATAATGAATTAATAATTAATTCTCTGAATACCGAAGAACAAAAAAAAATACTATTAAATTTACAATTTTTTTGGTCTGATTTTGGTGGCAAAAAAGCTAATTTAAAAATTGAAACTGAATATATTATTAAGGATCAGCTTATTAAAAAATTTACTATTATTGAGAGCCCAATAATTGAAAGTCAACTTGAAGCTAGGGCAATTATGCTTTATACTGGTAATAATGGTGATAAACTTGGACTCGGGCCAATACCGCCAATCGTCGGCCTACCAACTAATTATTGGTTATTTTTTGAAGTCAATAATTTTGGTGATGTTAAAAATGTTATTATGACAGGCCATTTACCGCTTGGTGTTAATTTTACCGATAGACACTCTCTTTTAGATGGTGGTTTCAGTTATGATAGTGATAACAGATTGATTATTTGGAGGCTTGATGAAATTAAAGACGGGGAAGATGGTTTGCGTCTTGGGGTTGAATTGCAATTTATCCCCGAAGAAAGTCAAATTAACTCAAGCCCAAACTTAATTGAAAATATTGAATATTTTGCTAAAGACCCATATAGCGGCAGGACTTTATCAGGAACAATTGGTTCAATTAACACAAACTTGCCCGACGATAGGTTTAATAAAAATTTAGGAGAGATTAAGGCTTCTGAGGAATATTAAGAATTGTTATGTTAAATTTTTTAAGAAAATTAATAAAGCCAAAATATGAAGCGATGAATATCGTTGAAATTAAAGCTGATAATATTTTAGCCAATTTTTCTTATTTAAAAAATCTGAAGCCGGAGGCCGAAATAATTCCCGTGTTGAAATCAAATGCTTATGGTCACGGTCTGAAAGAAGTTTGCCAAATTTTAAATCGTTCTCAGGCAAAAATTATTGCGGTTGATTCTTATCCCGAAGCTCAAATCGCTTATAATTATTTTAAGGGCAAAGTTCTAATCTTAGGTGAGATGCCACTAGATGTTTATTCTTATTGTAAATTAAAACGCACTGAGTTCGTTGTTTACAGACAAGAGACCTTAAAAGAATTATCCCATTACGGCAAGAAAGCTAAAATTCATTTATTTTTTAATTCTGGGATGAACCGGGAAGGGGTTGATGATTTGGCTGAATTTATTGATAATAATTTTGAAGATTTAAATAAAGTTGATTTAGTTGGATTTTGCTCTCATTTAGCTTCAGCCGATGAATTAGATTCCACATTACTTAAACAACAGGAAGACTCTTTTCTTAAAGCTCTAGAGCTTTTAAAAACAAAAGGTTTTAATCCTAAATATATTCACCTTGGTAATTCAGCTGGCATTTTCTCACTTAACAACTCAGTTTACACCGCCTTTAGGTCTGGTTTAGCTTTTTACGGTTATAATCCTTTTACTGAAAAAAAAATACCGAGGCTTAAACCAGCCTTAGAAATAAAAAGCACAATTTTAAAAATAACTAATTTAGAAGCAGGCCAAAGTGTGTCTTACAATGAAAGTTATGTTGCCACAAAAAAAACAAAAATCGCTCTAATACCTTTTGGCTATTTTGAGGGTTTAGATAGAAGATTGTCTAAACAGGCTTATTTTGAAATAATTAATAATGAAAAAAAGACTTTTGTTAAGCTCGCCGGAAATGTTTGCATGAACTTAAGTTGTCTTGATTTAGAAAATAATGATGTTCAGGTAGGAGCAAGCGTAAAAATTATTTCCTCAAATCAGAATGAATTAAATTCATTAGAAAATATTAGTCATCTTGGTGGAGGAATTTATGAAACTTTAATAAGAATCCAGGCAAATATAAGAAGAAAGATCCTATGAACAGACAAAGAACTAGCATTAAAAAAATAAAACAAGATTATCAAGCAAAAAAACTTGCTAATCCTTTTTTCAGAAAAAAAGAAAAAAAACCAGAAAGGCTTTTTTTAAGAAGATTTAAATTAGTAAGTCTATTACTTTTAACCGCTTTCTTATTTTGGTTTTTTACTTGTTCTAGTTGGTGGAAAATTACTGAAGTTGAAGTAAGGGGCCTTGAGAGATTAAATACCAACTTAATTAAGACGGAATTAGCTTCATCATTTGAATCTAAAAGTATTCTTATTTTTAAGCAACAAAATATTTTTCTTTTTAATAAGGATGCGTCCGCCGAAAGACTTAAAAGTAAATTTAATTTAGCCGACATTAAAATAAAGAAACGTTGGCCACGAAAATTAATTGTTGAAATTAATGAAAGACCTTACGCCTTTATTTATTATGAAGAAGGGAAATATTATTTTTCATCGGCTGATAACTATTTAATGACAGAAATTACTTTTCAAGAAAATGAGCCGGAAGAAATTAGTTTAATCACTAAAACTAGGGATGCTAGTGCTCTTGGCGTTGAAAATGGTGAGCTCATTGATATTAGTGAAACTGAAAGGGAAGAGCTCTCTACGAGCTCCCTAAAGGCTAATATTATCGCTCCAGATGCTAGTGTCCAGTTATTAGAAGGGGGAAACTTAAATAATGGTCTTGGTCTTACAAGTATTAGCCCAAGTGAAAAAGAAAAATATTTTATTATTGAAAATAAAAATAATGATAGCTTAATTAGGAGTGATGGAAAAATTAAGTTAAGTGAAAAATATTTAGCTTTTATTTTTAATTTAAACGGGGAACTAAAGCTTTATAATTTTCAACTTGATAGATTTATTATTGCCGATCAGTATTATAACTCCGTTTTTGCTAAGATTCTTGATGGACCACAAATATACTTTAATGTCAATAATGAAATAAAAGGTCAATTAGACAACTTAATGCTTGTCAAAAATAACAAAATAAAGGATAATTTCAATAGACTAGAGTATATTGATTTGCGTTATGGTGATAAAATCTATTTTTATCCAGAAAATATAACAGAACCATTAAGTCAATAAAATTATTAAATTTTTTAATTAAAAACGTATGGAGGCTCTATTTAAATTTTTCTTTGGTTTAGCAATTTTTGTTTATTCTTTGATCTCAGTCGGCTTTTTCTTCTTAATTATTAAAATTATTTTATTAACCAGTCCTGAGGTTAGATTCATGGGCTTAGTTATTAGTTATTATTAAATTAGAATAAAATTTAAGACTAGTAAATTTAATAGTTTTCAAGAGTCGCCAATTTGGGGACAGTTGAAACTAATAACTAATAACTAATAAC
>JAACPL010000043.1 GCA_009995495.1 Candidatus Falkowiibacteriota bacterium | reverse complement strand
TTTAATAAAATCTTCAGAAATCTTTATTGGTGTTAAGCCTGGTTGCGGCTCAATAACTTTGTGCCCTAATTTTCTAAGCCAAGAATAAGCATCACCACTTGAACCAGTTAAAGGATAAGCTTTACCGCCGCTAGCAATTAAAAAATTTTTAGCCCCAAAAAGACGACCATCTTTTAATTCAACTTGATCAATTTTTTTTAAATCAACTGGAGAAATAGTAATTTTTTCAACCTCAGCTTTTAATAATATTTCCCCGCCCTTACTTTCTATTTTTTTAAGTAGTAAATCTAAAACTGAGCGTGCCTTATTATTTTCTGGAAAAACTCTACCCTTAGCCTCCTCTTTTAATTTCAAGCCACCCTCCCCAAAAAAACTACACAATTCTTTAGGACCAAAGCGACTTAAGGGGGATAATAAAAAATTGGCTGCCGACTGATAATTAGAAGCGAAATCTCTTATGTCAAGAAAGTTTAAATTAGTTAAATTACAACGACCGCCACCGGTCATTAATAATTTTGTGCCTGCCTGAGCATTCTTCTCTAAAATCAAAACAGAGGCACCGAGCTCTGAAGCTCGGGCCCCTGCAATCAAGCCGGCTGGACCGGCGCCAATGATAAGTAAATCGTAAATTTTCATTCTCAGAAAATGAATGTTTCTTAAAATTTATTTTTTTACCGCTTTTTTTACAACCTTTTTAGCGACAGCTTTCTTTGGGCTAAGTTCTTTTTTAGCTAATGGTTTTTTAACATCTGCTACTTTTTTATTAGTCATTAATTTTTTATCAGAAGCTCCTTTTTTATCAGCAACTACAGACTTTTTTGACGATTCAGTTGTATTAGCTTCAACTTTTAAACTCTTAGCCTTAGCTTCACCCTTATTCTCAATTAAAATATCTAATAATCTATCAATTTTAGCGTTAAGTTCGTTAACTTTCTCAGTTAAAGCATCGTGATTAACGGATGTAGTCATAGCAGGAGCTGATCTTTCAACTCTTGGTCTTGAGAAACTTCGGTCATTAGTTCTAGGTGAGTCGGATCGGTTACCAAAACAAGTACTACAATAAACTGGCTTTTCTCCAGTTGGCTTAAAAGGAACCTCACAAGAACTGCCACATTCAGCGCAAGTCGCTCTATGCATTAATTTTTCGCCACCAAAACCAGAGTCTCTTCGGCCGCCAAAGCCACCGTCTCGGGAACCACCTCTTGAGCCACCAAAACTACCACCATCTCTAGAGCCTCTATTTGCTCCAAAACCACCGCCATCACGGCGACCAACATCTTGACTTCCGGAGCCACGACGACCTGCAAATGAAGGCCTTCTCTCTCCACTAAATTTTGATTCAGGTCTTCCAAAATCACGGTCACCAGCATTCTTGAAATTTTTCATAATATTTAATAAATAATAATTAACTTATACTTAAGTTTATCCTTAAATTAAAGATAAAGCAAGCTAAAAGGCTTTTTTACTCTTTTTAATTTTTAGTTAGAAAATAAGATAATTAAAAATTATTAATAATATTTTTATTAATTTTTATGTTGTCTTGTAGTAGCTTATTCACCTTATTACTTTTATCTTTTAATTTTTCTGGTTTTTTAATAAAATTAATTAAAGGTTTTAAAGTATTTTTCCACTCAATCTCTTTTTTCATGAGCATAAATTAAAGGCTTAACCGGAGGATAGGCGCCAAAAACAATAATTGAAGCAGAGTGTATTAATTTTTTATTATTTTCTTCATTATAAAGTTGAAAATTTATTTTTTCAGTTTTGAGATTATTTAACTCCGGTACAACCATAAAAACTTCATAATTTTTAGCTAAAAAAACATCGGCCATTTTTTTATAAATTACCGCTGTTCCTACTAAATTTTTATCAACATTAACTAAGCCGGAAAATATAATTACGCGTTTTTTCATCGTTTTTTAATCTAATATTACAACATGTTTTAAAGCTAAATCAAAAAATGTTATAATCATAATTAAGGTTACAATAATTCCCACTAAGAAACCCAATAAAGAGGAGGCGATTACTTTACCCAATTTTACCTATAATTTCTTTTTTCATAAATCTAAAAACCCGAAATACTTCAAAACGGGTTTAATATTCGGGGCCAAATTCTCTTTATCTAAATCCCCCAGTTCAACCCAACGCCATTCTCTTATATCATCACCTGGTATTGGCTCTCCAAGTCTTTTAGCTAAAAAATGGGCGAGAATAACACTAACTTTTTTTCCTTCAATTTCTTTTTCTGTGTAAAAAAAGTATGGCTCATTATTTAAAATTTCCACCTCAAGCCCCATCTCTTCTTTAACCTCGCGTCTAGCCGCCTCCTTCAAATTAATTTCATCCTCCTCAACTCTGCCACCACAAAATTTCCAGAAATTATCATCTCCGTGCTTATTTAATAAAACTTTGCTATCCTCAACAATAACCGGCCCTGAAGCAATAATTATTTTTGACATAGGATTGGGATTTAGATTTGTTATAGTTAAATTATATCATATTACAATAAAAGAAGTGATAATAAATTTACAAACTATTGCGCTTTTTTCAATTTATGCTATAATATACTTATCTTTCAGTTTTAGTCATAGGACTGTTAGGGTATTACATCTTAGAGTCATCCTCCTTGCGGAGGGTGATTTTTTCATTTAAACAATAATTAACAAAAACTTAACCGCAACGCCACAACTACTCCGTCGTGATTCCATCAAATTCCTCATCATTAGCCTCCGCCTCTTCTTTGGTTAATCTAGTTATTTGATCTTTGTGATGAGCAGGAGAATAAATTGTATATAATTTTAAATCTTCGGAATCAGAAACATTTATAATATTATGTTCAGCGCCGGCCGGAACGATTATAGCTGAGCCGTCCTCAACTAAATATTCATTCCCATCAATTAAACATTTCCCCGCTCCTTGTTCAAAACGAAAAAATTGGTCATTCTCAGAATGAATCTCCATGCCAATTTCTTCTCCTGGTTTTAAACTCATCAAAACCAACTGGCTATTTTTACCAGTATATAAAACTTTACGAAAATAATTATTTTCCAAAGTTGCTTTTTCAATGTTTGTGTTAAATCCTTTCATAAATTTATTTTTAAATTATTAGTTTATTATTTTTATTGCTTTCCCATTTACAAGCGCGTCAGCAATTTTCTTATAACTTGAATAAAGAATTCTTTGGTAGGTACTAGCAGAGGTATTCATTTTTTTGGCAGCTTCTTGTTGATCTAAATCGTTTATATGGCGCAAACGATAAGCTTCCAATTCTTCAGTTGTTAATTCAATAACCTCAAGACCCCTCATCGGTACTCCTTGAGGTTTAAAATAAGTTACTTCTGGTTTAAAGCCTATTTTTCGGCAAAGTCTTGGTCTGGGCATATATTAAATTATGACATAAAAGCCTCTTTTTTCAAAGAGGCTAATTGCTTATTAGTTTTGGTTAGAAGAAGCTCTTCTTAAACCAAGACCAACTCCCCTTCGGTGACCACAGGGCTTAAAAGAAGCAACGGAAGAGTTGTTAGAACCATTACAATTCCCCATTACTCTCCCAGTTTTTGAACCTTGTCCACTAGGACCAGTTCCATCTAATTTAGGCATATATTTAATTATTTAAAATAATCAGAGACAGGCGACCTTTGCTTAACTGTCTATTATGAGTATATACCCATAATAAAAGAATGTCAAGGGATAGAAAAAAGAGGGGTTCATATTTGACCCCTCCCTCTAAGTACTTTCCCTCATTTTTATCTTGTGTCACCCCAGAAACCACCATCGCTTTCTAATTTACCATAGCCCGACATAACATATGGCCGGATGATACATTCTACTAAGGTGGCCTTAGGAAATGATTGATGAGCCTCATCAACTAAGTTTAAGACTAGCGGTACATTCAAGTTAGAAGTGCAACACCTGTCATTTCATAGAATACCTCATAAGGGGTCTTCCAGCCAAGTCTTTTTCTTGGTCTTGAGTTAATTAGGTATTCGATATGTTTAATTTGCTCTTCAGATACTGTTCTAAAATCAGTTCCTTTAGGAAGAAACCTCCTAATTAGACCGTTTAGATTTTCGTTAGACCCCCGTTCCCATGAATGATAGGCGTGAGCAAAATAACATTGGATATCGAGAGATTTTCCTAGATCAATGTGACCTAAATTCTCTGAGCCTCTGTCTCTGGTTAATGTTTTCCTGTGCTCTGATGGGATATGATTTAAACATTTAATAACAGTTCTATTTGATTCAGAAATTGTCTTGTCTCTCACTTTTTCAATAAATACTAGCCCTGATTTTCTTTCATTAACTGTTTTTAATGCGTGTTTAGATGCCTTAGAAACAATTAAATCATCTTCCCAATGGCCAACAATTTCTCGTTTTTCAACTTCCAGAGGGCGACTATCAATTGATGGCAGTGGCCCTTTTTCTATACGATAACTGGCTCTTAATCCTTTTTGTGACCTTCTTTTCTTTCGTCTAGCTAGATATGGCCTTAGGTCCTCACAACCGGGCCTAATATAGCCATTACCATCTCGGTGTACTTGAGCATAGATATATTGATATATAGCTTCATAGGATATCTTAATCCCAATTAACCCCTCTGCCTTACCGGCTATTTGTTCTGGTGACCAACCTAATTTGAGGTGGTTAATTACATAATCACGCAAACGACTATTTTGAACCATTCTTCTTTCACCTCTGCTTGAGCGTTTAATAATAGCTCTTTCATGGGCGGTTCTAGGGATGTATAACCTTTTGCCGTCAGAGCGCCGGTTCTTATTTACCTCCCTTGATATTGATGAGGGGCTACGATCTAATTCTTTTGCTATGGTTCTTACTGATTGTTTTTGCCATAACATTAATTGAATCTTCTCCCGCTCCTCAATGCTTAATTGTTGATAATTCATACACTTTGATTATATCTTTAATTATATCAAAGTGTTGCACTTACTTCTTGAACTTAGGGGAGTTTGGGATAAGATTGGAACTTTTTTGTAAGAAAAAAGACCTCTTCAACGAAGAAAAGGTCTTGTGACTAATTGATGTAGATCAAGCTTAAACCTTTGAGAATTCAGAGCATGCTTTGTAAATTTTCGATCCAACAAATCCTCTTAAAACTTCGCTTTTTGTGCCATCTTCATTGAGACTTTCTACAAATTCCACAAATGGTATTACTTCGTGTGATTTGTGTAAATCATTCAAATACTTAACAGTATTTTTAATTAAAGAATCTTCGTCAGTCTCAGAAAAAAGTAATTCTTTTCCAATCCATTTTGATAAAGGCCCATTAATTACAACCACATTATAGGTTATTAAAAACCATTTTTTACTCATCTTTTGTCCTCCTTATATTTAGTTAATATTATTGTTAATGTATACAAAAAATATAGCATAAAGCTATATTTTTGTCAACGTGCTCGGGGATAGGGATTCGAACCCCAATAGCCAGGACCAGAACCTGGAGTCCTACCGTTAGACGATCCCCGAATCTGGGCAATTTTCTGCCCTAGTCTTCAAACTTCGGTTTCATCAATGGAAATAAAGTTGTCTCTCTAACTGGCTTGTCACAGAAAAAAGCAAACAATCTTTCCCCAAAACCAAAACCACAAGTTGGCGGCATTCCGTGTTCAAGCATCTCAACAAATTCCCAATCAGGCATCATCGCTTCTTTATCACCTCTATCAATTAATTCTTGTTGCAATTTAAATCTTTCCGCCTGATCAATCGGATCATTTAATTCAGAAAAACCATTACCAATTTCTGACCCCGCAATTATTATTTGAAATCTTTCAGTTAGTTTCGGATTATCTTCCTTCGCTTTAGCAAGTGGAGAAACTAATTTCGGATGATTAATTAAAAAAACTGGACCAGCAATTCCCTTGCGACAATATTTCCACAAAGTATCAGTTAATCGCTCCCTATTATCCCCTTCATATTTTACTCCAAGTTCATCAAGCTTTGCTCGCATCTCCGTTTCGGTCGCCTTTAAAACATCAATTCCGGTTTGGCGAAGAACCTCCTCGCGATAATCAATTCTTTTCCACTCGCCAGCTAAATCATATTCAAAGCCTTTAGTTGTAAATTTAGTCCGACCGAAAACTTTCTGAGCAATTTCTCGATATAGCTCTTGAGCCAAAGTCATGCCTTTTTCATAGTCAGCATAAGCCCAATAAAATTCTAGGTTTGTAAATTCTTGGAGATGGTCTGGGCTTGAACCTTCATTTCGATAAACGCGACCAATTTCAAAAACTTTTTCGTAGCCAGCTGCCATCAATCTTTTTTGCCATAACTCGCCGACAGAAATTCTTAAATAAACCGGCAGGTCAAAATCGTTATGATGAGTTTTAAAAGGGTTAGCTTCGGCTCCACCAGTCGTTGTTTCTAAAGTTGGTGTTTCAACTTCAAAAAAGCCATTTCTCTTCATAAAGGAACGAGCAACTTCCCAAAACTTAGCTCGCTTATAAAAAATGTCACGAACTTCTTCATTAATTAATAAGTCTAAATAGCGACGGCGATAACGGTCTTCACTATCCTTTAAGCCATACCAGGAATCAGGAATCGGACGCAGCGCTTTCCCTAAAATTTTAAAACTCTCAACCATCAAACTTTTCTCGCCTTTATGAGTTAAAAAAACTTTACCCCGAACTTGGATAAAATCACCAACATCAACTAATTTAATAAATTTTTTAAATTCATCCACCCCTAATTCTTTTTTGGAAAAAGCAATTTGAATCGTTGCGCTTTCATCTTGTAAATTAGAAAAAGCTAAATTTCCATGAGCTCTTTTTGCCCTTAAACGACCAACTAAATTTATGGTCTTAGCTTCTGATTCTAATTTTTCAAAATTATTTAAAACTTCAAGATTAGTAGAATCTCTTTCAACCTTAGCCGGATAAGGATTAGTCCCAAGTTTTTTTAATTCCTCAAGCTTACGCAAACGATTCTCACGCTCGCTAGCAGTATTTATTTTTGACTCAGCTTCAATTGCTTGACTGTTTTTTTCCTCAGACATAATTTTGGCTTAAAGTTTGGCTTAAATCTTATTCAATCTTCATTATTTTATACTTAACAGCTCCTCTTGGAGTTTCAACTTCAACCATATCACCTTTTTTTCTATGCAAAAATGCAACTCCAAGTGGTGATTCATTAGAAATCTTACCAGCTAAAGGATCAGCTTCATTAAAACTAACAATCTCGTAATCCTTTTCACCCTTATCCGATTTAACTGTTACCTTTGAACCCATTAAAACCTCGTTACCACCATTTACCGTTTCGACGACAGTGACATTCTTCAAAATTCCCATTAACTCTAAAATTTTTCCCTCATTAAGAGCTTGAGCATCTTTAGCTTCGCTATATTCAGCGTTTTCGCTTAAGTCGCCGAGCTCCTTCGCCCTTTCAATTCTCTCAGCGATTTCCCGTCTTTTAACGGTCGTCAAATTATCAAGCTCCTCTTTTAATTTGTCGTAACCTTCCTGAGAAATAATTTGGTCATTCATAGTTTTAAAATTATTGTAATTTATTTTTATATCTATTTTTTCTAATTAAATATACTTTATTTTCATAAATTATACAAGCGCAGATGATGAGAAGGCCAATTCCTAGAGGATGGTTGAGATAGGGAGTGAAAAAATGGACGATAGACAAAAAAACTAAAGCTAGACCCAGGCCTAAATATAGGCCACTTTTAGCTAAAGCAAACTTAAAGGCGCTAAGAATAACTTTTAATAACAGAATTAAATAAA
>JAACPL010000004.1 GCA_009995495.1 Candidatus Falkowiibacteriota bacterium | reverse complement strand
ATTACAGAAACATTTTAACTAGTTTAGAAAAGTTTGTCAATGTGCTATAATTGATTAGTTGAATTAGGTTTTAATAACTAAAAAATCAATTCCAAAAACTAAATTATTTGCAATTTATGAAAAATAAAGAATTAAAAATTGGTCTCGCTCTTGGTTCCGGCGGTTTTCGTGGTCTAGCTCATATTGGCGTTTTAAAAGTTTTAGAAGAAAATGGCATTAAAATAAGTTATTTAAGTGGTTCTAGTATTGGTGGCTTAGTCGCAGCTTATTACGCCTTTTTAAAAGACGCTAAACAACTTGAAAAAGAAGTTGAAGCTTGGCCGATTAATAGTTTATACAAATTTATTGATTTGAGTTGGACTAGTGGAATAATTACTGGCAATAAATTTGATTCCTTTTTAAATAAAAGGTTTGGTGATTTAAATTTTTCAAAAACAAAAATACCTTTAAAAATTGTGGCGACTAATTTACTTGATGGACGGGAAGTGGTTTTATCTTCCGGTAAATTAACTGATGCGATTAGAGCAACAATTTCCGTCCCCTTGATGTTTCGTCCCCGCAAAATTGGTACTAAACTTTTAGTCGACGGTGCTTTAAGTTCGCCGGTTCCGATAAATACGATTAAGGAAATGGGAGCGGATATTTTTATTGGTGTTAATCTCTATCATAAGAATGAATTTATTGAAAAAAAATTTACTATGTCCCAAGTTGCTCTCAGAAGCACTAGAATTGTTTTATATAATTTAGCTAACATTGATGTTCGTCAAGCACATATAACTATTAGACCTGACACATCCGCAATTATAACTAACGCAAGTTTGAAAAAATACAATTTTGAGACTGTTAAGAAATTAATTAAAATTGGAGAAGATAGTGCTCGTCGAGCTCTACCGAAAATTAAAGAATTGTTAAATAAAAATACGAAATAGTTTTATGAAGTATCGTCTTTACACAACTTCACATAAAGCTTGGGACGGAATGTTTAAAGCGATTGGGTTAGCTACTAAAACAATATATTTGGAAATGTATATTTTATTAGATGATGTTAAGGCAACTCATGATTTTCTTGGACTATTACAAGAAAAGGCTAGGGCCGGCTTAGAAATTGTTATTATTGCTGACGCTTATGGTAGCTCAACTTTATCACAAAAAAAAATTGAAGATTTAAGGACATCCGGAATAGAATTTTTTTATTTTAGTTCTTTATTTAGAAGAACTCATCGTAAACTTTTAATTATTGATCAGAATATTGCCTTTTTAGGTGGAGTTAATATTAATGAAAAAATTAGGGGTTGGCACGATTTACAGATTAAGATTTCGGGCAGAGTCGTTAAATCACTGCTTAGATCATTCGCCTATATTTATAAAATAGTTGGCGGTAAAAAAGAAAATATTTTAGCTTATAGTCGAATACCTCTAAAGCAAAAAGTAAAAGCTTTAATACTTGATAGCTTTTCTACTAAAAGTTCTAAACGTAAGTTAAATGACCATTATTTAAAAGTTATTTTTGAAGCCAAAGAAAGCATTAAGATTGTTAGCCCCTATCTTTTGCCACCCAGAAGATTATTAGCCGCACTTCATAGTGCTATTAGTCGCGGCGTTAAGGTTAAAATTATTATTCCTCAAGATACAGATATAAAAATTTTAAATAAAGTTAATTATTTAAATGCCTATCGCTTATCAGCTTTTGGCGTGAAGATTTATTTAAGTAAAGAGATGAATCACGCTAAAGTTCTTTTAATTGATGATAATAAGGGTTTGATTGGTTCACAAAATTTAGACATTTTATCTTTTAATTTTAATATTGAGGCGGGAGTATTTTTTGAACAGAAACAATTAGTTCTTGATCTTAAAAAGGTAATTGATAAATGGATTCAGGAAGCAAATCTTTTTAATAAGGAAATGTCAAAACCAAGTTTTACCGAGAAAGCTTTAATTTATATTCTTAAAATTTTTTACCCAATCTTCTTTTAAATCGTTCTTTTTAACATCCCTTGATTTTTATTTGAACTTAGCGTATAATAATTCTAATTAATTTCATAACATTCATTACTTATGGCGGCTGAATTCATTAAGATTAAAGGAGCAAGAACTAATAACTTAAAAAATGTTTCTCTAGACATACCTCGTAATAAATTAATAGTCATAACGGGTTTATCTGGCTCAGGTAAATCTTCTTTGGCTTTTGATACAATTTATGCCGAGGGTCAAAGACGCTATGTTGAATCGCTCTCTTCTTATGCACGTCAATTTGTCGGTTTAATGGATAAACCAGACGTTGATTTAATTGAAGGCTTGTCTCCGGCTATTTCTATTGATCAAAGAACTATTTCCCATAACCCTCGCTCAACCGTTGGGACAACGGCTGAGATTTATGATTATTTTCGTTTACTATATGCCAGAACCGGTCTACCTATTTGTCCTGATTGCGGTAAAAAAATGGAAAAAATTTCCGAGGAAACAATTATTGAAAAGAAAGTTAAGGGTAGAAAAATAAAATTCTCCCAAGTAGAAAGATTTTTTTCTTGTACTGATTGTCACAAACGTTTAGCGGAACTTGAGCCTCGTGATTTTTCTTTTAACTCGGCTCATGGAGCTTGCTCAGCTTGTTGTGGTTTGGGAGAAAAATTAGAAATCGCGCCCGATTTGGTATTCAATAATAATTTAAGCATTCTTGAGGGAGCGATTAAACCAATTGCCCACGTTAATGTTAAGGGTAGTTTATTAATTGCTGAACTTGAAAAATTAGCAGAGCGTCATTCATTTAGTTTGAGAAGCTCTCTTCGGGACTTAAGTTCCCAAGAAAAAAAAATATTACTTTTTGGGGATGAAGAGTTTCCGGGAATCGTTAAGTGTTTAGAGAAAAAATATCAAGAAACAAAATCAACTTTAATAAAAACAGAAATTGAGAAGGTCATGCACGCTTCTTTGTGTGCTGTTTGTGAGGGTAGGCGTTTAAAACCTGAATCCTTAGCTATTAAAATTAATGATTTATCAATTATTGATTTAAGTGATAAAAGCATTCTTGAATTAACTAAACTATTTCCAATTTGGTTGAAAAATCCTGCCAGTTTTAATGGCGAGTTTCTAATCGTTGAGCCAATTATTAAAGAAGTTTTGAAAAATTTAGAATTTTTAAATAATGTTGGCTTGTCTTATATAACTTTATCGCGCTCAGCCGCTAGTCTTTCTGGTGGTGAAGCCCAAAGAATTCGTTTAGCTTCGCAGGTTGGGTCCTCTTTAAGCGGGGTTCTTTATGTTTTAGATGAACCATCAATCGGCTTACATCAACGGGATAATGATAAATTAATTAAGACTTTAAAAAATCTACGCGACAATGGCAATACTGTCATTGTTGTTGAGCATGATTCTTCAATGATGTTAGCAGCTGATTATTTAATTGATGTTGGTCCAGGAGCAGGAGAGCATGGTGGTGAGATAATTTTTACCGGCTTACCGGAAGATATTAAAAAAGATTCGAAGTCTTTAACCGGGGCTTATTTATCTGGTGCTAAAGAAATAAAAGCCCCGACTAAATATCGCTTAGGAAGTGGAGAGTCTATTAAAATAAAAGGAGCAAAGGAAAATAATTTGAAAAATATTGATGTGGAAATTCCGCTTGGGAAATTAGTGGCGATTACGGGAGTTTCTGGATCCGGAAAATCTACTTTGATGAATGAAATTTTAGCTAAAGCTTTGAATAAGAAGTTTTATCGCGCTAAAGCCGAACCCGGAAGACATAGTTCAATTAGTGGTTTAGAAAATATTAATAAAGTAATTGATATTGATCAATCGCCGATCGGAAAAACTCCGCGCTCTAATCCCGCAACTTATACCGGAATTTTTTCTTTTGTTCGTGATCTTTACGCTTCTTTGCCAGAAGCAAGAGTTAAGGGTTTTGGTCCGGGCCATTTTTCTTTTAATGTTCCTGGCGGTCGTTGTGAAAATTGTTCGGGCGACGGTTCAATTAAAGTTGAGATGCAATTTTTAGCTGATGTTTATTTGAAATGTGAACTTTGTGATGGTCAAAAATTTAAACCAGAAATTTTAGCGATAAAA
>JAACPL010000007.1 GCA_009995495.1 Candidatus Falkowiibacteriota bacterium | reverse complement strand
ATAGTTTAAAATACCTTTGACCATTCTTTCGGTCAAACTTAGTCAAACCTCGCTTTGCCATAATCTACAGGTAAATTTTCAGGTGAAGTTTCCTGTAAGCCGGTTTGTTAATATTAAACAAAATATGGTCGATTTCTTAACCTAAATCTTTAGCTAAACTTTGTCCAATACCGTTTTGCTATCATTAGATAAATAAGGCTCATTTTCTTCCCCTAAATCTTCCCCGGAACTTTCGTTAACTCTGATTTGCTAAGATTGAAATATGGCCGAGGTTCCGTTTTTTTCTTTCTTCGGCGGATCCCCCGGAGGGGGAGCCGAAAAAGAAAAACGGACCCGGCCTATATATATTATAAAATATATTAACTTGACCATAGGCACACAACAGACCGCTCCCACGAATATTCAACAAAATAACTAGCAATATTTAATGGTTATCCTTGTTAAAAAGAACAGCTAATTAGAAATATATGAAATACATCCTTTACGCTCGCAAGTCCTCGGAAGATAAGAGCAAACAAATTCTATCCCTGGAAAGCCAGGTTAGCGAAATGAAAAAACTGGCCGCTAATTTAGGGCTGGTTATTGATTTGGTCTATACCGAATCTAAAAGTGCCAAACTGCCGAATAATCGGCCGATATTTTTGAAAATGGTTAAACTCCTAGAAAATACCAAAGAAGATTACGGCATTCTCTGCTGGAAAATTGACCGCCTCTCTCGTAATCCGATAGATAGCGGGAAAATCCAATGGCTACTGCAACAGGGCAAGATTAAGGCCATTCAGACGAGCGATAGACAATACTTACCGAGCGACAACGTCCTCCTCTTAAATATTGAGGGTTCAATGGCTAATCAGTATATTTTGGACTTATCAAAAAATGTTAAACGTGGAATACTGACCAAAATAGAAAAAGGACTCTGGCCGAACTTCGCTCCTATTGGTTATTTGAATGACGGCAAAGGCGGAATCGTGGTTGATAGAATTAGGGCGAGATATATTAAGAAAATATTTAAGCTATACGCTACCGGAAACTATACAATGAAAGAACTGGCTAATTTAATGTATGATAAGGGATTTAGAAGCAGGGGTAATGTTAAATATCATAAAAGCAAAATCTATAAACTTATTAATGATTCTTTCTATTGCGGAATTATGAGATTCCACGGCAAAGAATACGAGGGTAAGCACGAAACGCTAATTTCTAAAAAATTATATGCCGACTGTCAAAAAGTAATGACGGAAAAACAACATCCTAAAAAGAAACAACCCCATTTTCATTTTAGAGGTTTAATGATTTGCGCCAAGTGTGGCTGTCTGCTAACAGCCACACGCAAGAAAAACCGTTATGTATATTACTACTGCACCAACGGCCGAGGCGGATGTTCCGAACATAATCATTACTTAACCCAGAAAGAAGTCATTAAAGCCCTGTCAGGCGTTTTTGACCATTTGTTTATTAACGAGGACGAGGTGGAACGAATGCACGATAACAGTTTGGAATTATTAATTAATCATAATCCGGATAATCAAGAATATTTAGAATCTAAAAATCATTTGTTGAATGAAATTAAGAAACGAGAGAATAGAAAAGAAGAATTATTTAATCTGCGGCTGGATAAAAAGATTAGCCCGAAAGATTATGAGTCTAGAGAAACTATTATAAAAAATGAGATAAAAGATTTTAATGACGCTCTGAAAAAATTGGAAAACGAACAAGAAGTCGTCCTAACAAAAGAAACTTTGGAACTCACTAAAAAATTCTTTTTAGCCCCAAAATCAATGAAAAAAGCGTTTTTCAAAATATCTTTAAACGACAAACAGAAAATGCTAAATCAGATACTTTGGAACTCGGAAATTGCCAACAAAAAATTAGCTAAGATTAACTTCAAAGAACCCTTTGAAGCCCTAGCTAATTATGCCGAAAATCCTGATATTGACAAACTGCGGAGAGGCAGGGATTCGAACCCTGGGTACCCGTGAAGGCACGACAGTTTTCAAGACTGTTCCATTCAACCACTCTGGCACCTCTCCAATATTTTGTTTTTAATACCTGTTTATTATAAATAAGAACTTAAATTTTGGCAAGATTAAAAAATAAATCTAAATTATTGTCAACTTTTATTGAAATTGTTATAATTAAAGCCTAAAGATAATGTATCTAAAAACCTTTACAAACCTTCTTGATATGCTATAATTATATTATAAGAAGTTCAAGAAACTCGTTTTTGAACTTCTTTTTTTTATTTTTATGAAAATTTTAATCGTTGAAGATGAAAAAGATATTGGCCTCTTTCTAAAATTAAGTTTAGAAAAAGCTGGTTTTAATATTGACTATACTGAGAGCGGCGAACGCGGTTCCTTTCTCGCTAAAACTAATGACTACGACTTAATTATTTTAGATTTAAATATCCCCGACAAGGGCGGTTATGAAATCTGTCGCGATATCAGAACTGACGGTAAAGAAATGCCAATAATTATTTTAACCGTTGAAAGCGAAATCGAAAGTAAGGTCCAACTTCTAGATCTTGGTGCTGATGATTATTTAACCAAACCATTTTCCGTCCCCGAACTACTCGCTAGAATAAAATCTCTATTAAGACGCCCGAAAAAATTATTAAATAACACCATCTCATTTGTCGGCTTTGAATTAAATACTCAAAAGCAAGTTGTAATTAAAGATAAAAAAGAAATATATCTGACAAGAAAAGAGTTTATTCTCCTTGAATATCTCCTTCTTAACCGCGGGCGAATAATATCTCGGGGAGAATTAGTTGATCATGTCTGGGATCAAGAAGCAAATATTTTTTCCAACACAATAGAAACTCATATTTTAAATTTACGAAAGAAAATCGGTAAGAAAAATAATAAAACAATTATCAAAACCTATTCCGGCCGAGGCTACGGAATAATTTAAAACTATTAAGAGTAAAGTTATTTTTAATTAATATATAATTTCCAAAAATATGGAAAAAATTATTGAAAAATTTTTGTCTCAAAAAAGTTTGAGAAACAAAAGTGCTTTATTGGCCCTAATGGTCTCTTTAGTTGAAACCGGAATTCCTTGGAGCGGACAAAGCGGTCAATAAATAAATGTTAAAAATTATAAATTTCTGGATTGGCTTAAAAAGCCGTCTTAATTCTTTTATTATCTCAAAAGAAAAAGATGAGGATAAAAATCGGCGAGAATTTATTTTAAACATAATTCTTATAAGCTTAACTAGCTTCATCTCTCTAGCAAATTTAATTTTAATAAAAAAATTAATTTTCAAAAGCGAAACTTTTGAGCCAAGCCAAATGATTTCTCTTGGCGGAGCCTTATTTATTTTAGCGCTTCTAAGTTTTCTTTTATATTTATCTAAGAAAGGGAAAGGCAAAGAAGCTTCCTTAATTCTTATAACTTTTCTTTTTTTAGCTATCTCAAAAATGGCTTTAGCTTGGGGTATAGAACTACCGCCAACAATAATCTTTTATATTACTCTAATTATAATTTCCGGAATTCTCATCAGTTCCCGTTTTTCTTTTTTCCTTGCCGGTGCATCAGCGCTTATTATTTTCATTTTAAACTATCTAGAGCAAGCTAAAATAACAAGCCCAGATTTGAGTTGGAAAATTGAAGCTTGGGATAACTCTAATATAATTACTCTTAGTTTTTTGTTTTTTGTCATTGCTACTCTAGCTTGGCTTTCAAATAAGGAGCTAGAGAAATCTCTAAAAAGAGCAAGGCGATCAGAAAAAAATCTCGCTCTTGAAAGGAATTTGCTGGAAATAAAAGTCAAAGAAAGAACGAAGGAATTAAAAGAAATACAAATTAAAGAGCTGACTCATTTCCGCCAATTAGCTGAATTCGGTCGTTTAAGTAGCGGGCTTTTTCACGAACTAGCTAATCCCCTAACGGCGATAAATTTAAACATGGAACAAATTAACGAACTTTGTCCAAAAAATGATGACTGGAAAAAATTTCGTTTTAATATAGAAAGGGTAATTTCCGCGACAAAAAAAATGGGGAGTTTTTTAACTTCGGTCAGAAAGCAAATTACTAAACAAGAAGAAAAATCCTATTTTTCTTTAAATAAAGAGATTGAGGAAGTAATGGAAATTCTTGATTTTAAGGCGAGAAAAAAGAAAGTTGATTTAATTTTCAATGCCGAAAAAGAATATTTCCTTTTTAATAAACAAGTAAAATTTTATCAACTCGTCGCTAATTTAATTTCTAACGCAATTGATGCTTACGAAGAGAAAGAAGAGAAAAACAAAAGCGTAGTTATAACTTTAGACGAAGGGTCTGAGATAAGCGAAACAATAATCTTATCGGTCAAAGATAATGCTTGTGGACTAAGCGAAGAGCTTAAAACTAAAATTTTTGAGGACTTTTTTAGCACGAAAAATTTTACTGACGGAACTGGGCTAGGACTAACTCTAGTAAAATCAGTTGTTGAGAATGATTTTAAAGGCACGATTGAAATAGAAAGCAAAATCGGAGTTGGTAGTAATTTTATTATTAAAATTCCTAAGAAATAAAAAATTAAAACTAAAAGAGGTCTTGAGCCCATAAAAATTTAAGGCTATGAAAAAATCTCTAACAGAAACTTTAAACAAGCTTAATAAGGAAATTAAGCTGGGAAAAACTTTAGATGTTAAAAAGCTCACCCAAATCCTTAAAGAAATAACTTTAAGAGAATTAAAACCGGGTGGCCCCTATCAAGAATTAAATAAAAAAAATCCTAACGCTAAATTAAATTTGGCTATTTTTGAATTTTTAAAAACTCAGGGCGTCTCCCTTCCTAATTTAACTAAATTTTTAAAAGAAAATAATTTAATTAAAGTTGAGCCCGGGGGAGCGAGCGCTAATAAAAAATTAAATTTCAAAGAAACTGTCGCCGAAAAAGAAGAAAGAAAAGAAATAAACAAAATATTTAGGCTGGCAAAATCTGAACTATCAAGTTTAGATAAAAATTTAGCCAGAGAGCTAATAAAAACCCTAAGAATAACCGCTAAAAACAATCCTGATAAACAGATGCTACTGATGCCTTTTTATTTTCATAAAAGTTTAGGCTTAAAGCCAAATAAAAAAAGAAGCGAATTAATAACAAAACTTGGACTAATAAACGCCTATTTTTGGACGGCTTTTATTATCTACGACGATTTTTGGGACGAAGATGAAAAAGCTAGGCCGAGTTTATTACCCTTAGCAAATTTAATGTCGCGCAAGCTAATAAATTTTTATTCTTCCTTTTTTCATAGTTATGAAGGTTATGATAAATATCTGAAAAATATCTTAAACGAAGCTGATAGTGCTAATTACTTTGAAACTAAAAATTGTCGTTTCTTAAAACCAATAAAAAATCTTCCTCTTGATTTAAAAAAAATTGAATTGGTTGATTATGGCAATTATGAAATAAAATTTTTTCCAGCAGCGACTCATCTTCTTGGCCCTCTAACAACTATGACGGAGCTTGGTTTTAAAATTAATGACAAGGAAATAAAAAACTTAGAAAACTTTTTTCGCCATTACTTAATCGCCCGCCAACTAAACGACGACCTCCACGATTTTAAAGAAGACTTAAAAAGGGGCCACTTAAGTCCCGCGATTAACGAAACTCTAAGAGAAGCGAAAGCTAAAAATTTTAATTTAATAAACGAAGAAGACTTAGGAAAAATATTCTGGCTTAGAACTTTAAAAACTTTAGCAATGAAAATAATCAAAGAGATAGATATCGCCGAAAAAGAATTAAAAAAAATCAAAGTGATAAAAAACCCGGAACTTCTCTTAAAATTTTGTCGTCTTTCAAAAAATTCCGCTTTAAAGGCTTTAAAAGAAAGAGAAGAAAGCTTAGCTTTTATTAAAGAGGTCTAACGACGATAGAATTTTATCAAGAGCGAATTACTAACAACGCTAACCGAGGAAAAAGACATAGCAAGAGCGGCAATCATCGGATTTAATAAAACTCCAAAAATAAAATAGAAGACGCCGGCGGCCACCGGTATGCCTAAAATATTATAAATAAAGGCCCAAAAAAGATTTTGTCTAATTTTATGAATTGTAAACTTAGAAATATCAATCGCTTTAACAACATCACGCAAATCATTCTTAACCAAAATAATTTCTCCGGCCTCAAGGGCGACATCAGTCCCCGAAGCTAGGGCAATCCCTAAGTTCGCTTGCGCTAAAGCTGGCGCGTCATTAATTCCGTCACCAACCATAGCGACGACTAAACCACTCTCTTGTAGCTCTTTAATTTTTTTCGCCTTATCAGCCGGAAAAACATTGGCTAAAACCTTATCTATTCCCAATTTCTCGGCAATCGCCTGTGCCACTTTTTCATTATCACCAGTTATCATATAGACTTCTTGCCCTCGTCGTTTCAATTCTTTAACCGCTTCTAGACTACTATCTTTAATATCATCAATAATTGCAATTAAGCCGGCAACCTTATCACCGTGGCTAATAAACAATGGTGTTTTCCCGGCGCTAGCAAAACGATCAAAAACGGCTTCAACTTCATCATTAAAACTAAGACCTTCAAGTTCTAATAATTTTTTATTACCTAATAATAATTTAGTTTTATGCTCCCGACAAAAAGCTTTTAACCCCATCCCCTCCTTTTCCTCAAAATTATCAAGCTCAACTTGAGGCGCATTTTTTTCTTTAGCATAACGCACGACCGCCTCAGACAAAGGATGGCGAGAATTCCGAGCCAGTGCTTGAGAAATTTTTAAAATCTGGGCTTCGGAAAAGCCAAAACCAAAAATTTCCACAACTTCTGGCTGACCCTTAGTTAAAGTTCCGGTTTTATCAAAAACAACTGCCTGAATTTTATTAGCCGCTTCAAGGGCAACTGAACTTTTAATTAAAATTCCGTTTTTCGCTGCTAAACCTGTACCCATCATCACTGCCGTTGGCGTTGCCAAACCTAAAGCACAAGGGCAAGCAATAATTAAAACAGAAACAAAAGCCGTTAAGGCAAAATAAAAACCGAAACCAAGAAAATACCAAACAAGAAAAGAAATAATAGCTAAGCCAATAACGGTCGGGACAAAATAATAAGAAACCTTATCAACTAACAACTGGATTGGCGCCTTAGAGGCAACCGCTTCTTCCATAATTTTAATTATTTGCGCCAACATCGTTTCACTTCCGACTCCAGTCGCTCTAAATTTTAAAATACTAGTTTTATTAATTGTTCCGCCAATTAATTTATCACCAAGCTTTTTAAAAACAGGAATACTTTCTCCAGTAATTGCGCTTTCATCAATTGTTGACTCACCAAATATTATCTCGCCATCAACCGGAATTTTATCTCCCACTTTAACAATAATAATATCACCCTTAATTAGCTCAGAAATACTAACTTCAATTTCTTGATTATCACGACTAACAAGAGCTGTTTTTGGCTGTAAACCAATTAACTTTTTAATCGCGTTCCCAGTTCTTCCCTTAGTTTTCTCCTCTAAATATTTCCCTAAAGCAATAAAAATCAAAATAAAACCAGCACTTTCAAAATAAACATGAGCCGAGGCGACATTTTCCGGATAAAACAATATTCCTAAATAAACAAAAATCGAATAAAAGAAGGCTGCTAGGGTGCCAATCGCAATTAAGCTAGCCATATTCGGCTGTCGTTTAAAGAGTTTGGAAAAACCAGAGGAATAAATGTTTCTATTGATAATAATAATTGCTAAAGTAAAAATTAATTGCCAAGAAATATTAGCCATCATTGAAATCTTTAATTCTGGCAAACCGACTATCATGCCCATCGCTAAATAAAATAAAGGCAAGCCAAAAATAAGTGACCATAAAAAACGAAGATAGCGTGATTTAACAAGTTTCGCCGAAATATCATTTTCAGAATTAGCAATACTAGCTCCGTAGCCAGTTTTTTTAATTAATTCAATTATACCGGCACTAGAGATTTTATCTTCATCAAAAACTAGCGAAGCTTTATTTGTCGCTATATTAACGCTGGCTTTTTTAACTCGCCCATCTTTATCAAGCGCCCTTTGAATCAGAGCTGAACAAGAGGCGCAAGTCATTCCAGTTATATCTAAATCAATTTTCTTTTCCATATATTTATTTCTAAAAGAATAAAATTTTATTCAGCTTTTTATTTAGCTATTCAACAATAAAACGACCATTTTGCATCCCCATCCAACAAGAAAATGGAATAATGCCAGCTTGAGTCGGCGTAAATTCTATTAAGCCCTCATCGCCATTTTTTAATTTTCCAGTAGTTAAGCCCAATCTTCTAATAATAACTTCATCACTACAACCAGACACATGGACGGCATTAATAATAAATTTAACTGGTATATCTTTTTTAATTTTAAATTCGCTCTGTTTAAAAGTATAATCTACATCAAGTTGAACAACTTGATAACCGTCCTCATCAATTAAAGCTTTATCATTTAATTCCTTAACATTGGCCCCGGCGCTAGTATTGATTTTATTAACAAAACTACTCCAAAAATCAACTGAATATCTAGATCCACTAATAATCAACCCTGAATTTAAAGAATAGAGAGCAAAGAAAATAATAATGGCGGCGATAAATTTTTTAAGAAAGCCAAATTTTTTATTTTGAGAATAGCTTGAGCCAAGACCAACAGAAAAAAGAACTGGTAAAGTCCCAAGCGCAAAAACTGCCATAATTAATGCCCCCGAAAGAAAACTGCCAGAAGCAACGGCAGCTAGTTGCATTGACTGGGTAAAACCACAAGGCAAAAAGAAAGTTAGAGCACCAATACTCGCAATTAAAGACGGGTTATTATTCGCCTGCAAACTAGAAATTCCCCGACTCCACTTTTTTGGCAAATAAAAACCAAGCTTAGTAATGCTAGGAAGAAGTCCTAAAATATTTAAAGCAATGTAAAGCATTATTAAAGCCACGAGGATTGTCAGAAACCCTGTAAAACCATTTGAATACTGAATTTTTCCGCCCAAGGCTCCTAAAAGACCACCAAGCACAAAGAAACCACCGATGCGACCAATATGAAAATAAATTTGAGGCAGACTACGACTTAAAAAAGAAATCTTTTTACTTAAATTATTATTAGTGTCATCATTAAAATCGTAACGACTAGAAAAACTCATCACAATTCCCCCAGTAATTGCTAAGCAAGTTGATAAGGAAGCGACAACGCCAAGCCCAAGCGCAACTAATAACCCGACATTATCACTAGCTTCAGGAAAAAATCTAGCTAGTTCAAATTTAGAAAACAAAGAAACAAGAAAAAAAAGAACGCCAAAAGCAAAAACTAATTGCCAAAAATCTTTTAATTTAAATTTTGTTTTTGTCTCAAGTCGAGCTTCATTTTTATCAACTATCTGATAACCGCAGCTCTTAACAATTTCTCTAATTTTTTTCTCACTAATTTCTTCAGCCTCAATTTCCATCACTCCTTTTTGGTGAGAAATATCAATTTTTGCGGTTTTAAAAATATCTTTGACCTCTTTTTCAATTAACATCTCACAACTGACACAATGCATGCCAGAAATATAAAAAATTTTTTTCATAAATTATTATTTTTGCGCTATTATTTATTTTGCGCGGTTTTAACAACTTTTAAAATTTCATCCATCATAACATTTATTCTTTTCTCATCACCCGCTTTAGCGGCGTTAACAACACAACAACCAAGATGACCCTCTAGTAAAGCTAAGTTAGCCGACTTTAAAAGGCCAATAATAGCCAGATTTTGTTGAATAATATCAATGCAGTATTTATCATCCTCAGTCATTTTTAGAACCTTCGCCGTTAAAGAGTTCGCTTTTTTTAAAGTAATTGCCACTTTCTTTTTGTAGTCCATAGAATTAGAATAATAAATTAAATTTAAATACCTATACCTATGGTATAGCTATTTAATAAAAAGGTCAAGACCCTAAAAATTAAGCAAAAACCGCCGCTCGCCTCTTTATCTTTTCTTGAGTTTTTCTTTAACTAAATTTCAGGGTAAATATTATAAAATTAAAATATAATAAATTTAATTTTAATTTATGAGCTTTGACTCAGAAAATTCAATAACTGGAAAATTATTAGACGAAGAAAAACCAGGAAAAGAAAGGGCGCTGAAATTTGAAGAAAATAAAAAAATAGAGCTTCGCGAATATCGTTGCCCTCTTTGTTATAAATTATTTTTTCGCGCCAAAATTACTTCCGCCTTGATAGAAATAAAATGTCGTAATTGTAAAAAAGTTGCGAGGATAAAGAGTTTGGAATTTTAAGTCTTGCTTTGAGCCAATTTTTTTGTTAAAATATTAGGCACTAATTAATTAACGATAAAAATATGCTTAATATAAATCAACCAGCCCCAAACTTTGAAAAAATAAAAGCTTTTCATAATGGCGAATTCAAAGAAATTAGCCTAGCCGACTATACCGACAGATGGCTAGTATTATTTTTCTATCCTCGCGATTTTACTTTCGTTTGTCCAACCGAAATTAGGGGTTTTGCTAAAAGCGAGGAAGAATTTAAAGCTTTAAATTGTGATATTTTAGCGGCCTCAACTGATTCCGAATGGTCCCACAAAACTTGGCTGGAAAAAGATTTACCAGAAGTAAAATACCCAGTTTTAGCTGATACGACTCAATCCATTGCTCGTGCTTATGGAGTTTTAAATGAAAGCGACGGTTCGGCTGATCGTGGCTTATTTATTATTGACCCAGAAGGTAAAATAAAATACATTGTTGTCTCCGCTGGTTCAGTCGGGCGCTCGGTTAATGAAACTCTAAGAGTTCTAAAAGCCGTTCAAAGCGGTGAACTTTGTCCGATGGAATGGACTGAGGGCGAAAAAACTCTTGGTAAGGCCTAGCGCTTAAAAGACTTTAACAAACTTTACTGCAACCTCTTTACCATCCAAATCAACACTTAAACATTCAGCTTTTGCTTTATGATTTCCATCATTTTCACTAAAAGCGGGGGCTGTTATATATTTTATACCATTAATAATTTCTTGATGAAAAAAATGTAAGTGCCCACTAAAAACCGCAATAACTTTTTTTGAATCTTCAAATATTTTTCTTATTTCTTCCTTATTTTCTATAAACACTCTTTGCGGCTTATTAAAATAATAGTTGGAGTCAAGGGATTGATTATCAAAAACATAATGACAATATACAAGACTTAAAAGATTGGTATTGTCTAGGTCTTTTTGTAACCAAGCTAATTGTTCTTTATCTATTTTATATATGTCTTCTTCAAAATCTCTAAAACCATCAAGTACTATGTGGTGATAATTATTTAAATCAAAAGAATAGTAAGATTTTTTCTCGCCTATTATTTCTACCAACTGACTCCTTGAAAGAGTTCGTAATTCATGATTTCCTAGCACATGTTTAACTGGTTTTTCTTTAACAAAAAACTCAACTGCTTTTTTATATTGAATTAAATCTGACTCAGTGTTAGTTTCATTTATTAAATCCCCAAGGTTAATCGTTAAGTCATGTTCTTTCACAAGAGTTTTAATGTTTGGAAGATATTTTTTAAATTGAGAGCCAAATAAATTAATATACTCTTTACCTATAAGTTTAGGGTAATTAGTATCTTCTCCGTAGTGAATATCTGTAATAATTAAAATTTTCATTCTATTTATATCTTATTTATTAAATTCTGTTGCTCGTTTAATTGCCATCTCAAGCTTATATGACTCATCTGTTCCTATCCGGTAAATTCTGCCGCTATTCATAGTTATTTCAACCGCATCGAAACCGGAAACATTATAGATCCACATATAAGGAAAAAACCACAATCTAACACCCCAACCATGATACCAACGATTTCTTACAGATTCAACTGAAGCTATTTCTTTAATAGAGAATTTTTTACTAAAAACACCATAGCCAAATTTAATTCGCAGATAACTTTCATCAATTGTTACTTTAAGTGTTATAAAAGAGGCAAAAATTAATGCAGCTATATAAAATATAGCAATAATAATAAAATTAGAGCTAATCTCTGGTGAAATAATTTTAAAAAGTTGTGTATAAAAAAAAACAAGAGCAATTAACGTAAACAACATTCGATATCCAATTTGAGTATGTTTGTATGAAATCATAAGTTTATTTATTAGCAAACCATTTTTGCGCATTAGGCCGACGATGCGGACAACCGGGCCAACAACAAGGGCGACGCTTGCCTTTAAGCAAGTCCTCTTGTAAGCGTTTAATGTGATTTTTTCTTGTTTCAGCTTTTTCAAAGATGGTCACGTAACAAATCCACTCGTTACGCGCGATGGGTGTAAGTTTTTTCCAAATATCATAAACTTCTGGCGAGGCTATTAGAGCCTCTTTAAGATCTTTTGGAATTTTATGCATTTTTTCTTCAGATGCTTTAATCTTTATCATAATAATCATTATACCAAATTTATACTAAAAAATCCAGCAAAAACGAGAAAAGTTTCGTCTTCACTTATCGCTTTCTTTCCATTCCGTCATCTACTCCAATCACAATTTGTCCACAGTTTTAATAAATATTTCTCCCTGTAATAAATTTCTTAGTTTATCGGCTAATAATCAGAAAGTTACTAATATTACTTCTTATACAAGCTATAACGTTTGACTAAATTAGTTCTAGTCAGCATTTTTTAATTGTTATAAAAATATGAAAAAATTTTTATCAACTATGCTAGTAGAGATCACCCTTTTTTCTTTAGTTTTAATAGGTCTAATTATTCTTTACCTCAATTTTTTTGATAATATTACTGTCTTATCCTATCGTTTGGTGGTGATTTTTTTATCCATAATCCTTATTTCCAATTTAGGGGCTAGACTTTTAAGCAAATATTTTAAGCATCACTAATAAATATATATTTAAAAAATTATTAATTTATACAATACTTTATGCCTTAACTATTTGGATAGTGCTATCAGTTTTTTTGTTAAAACCTGAGGAAGGTAATAATTTTCCCTTTTTACGACTAATTATTATAATGTTCGCCAGCACTTTACTTATAAAATACTTCATTTACATGGTGGTGAGTCCTTGGCATGACGTATATGTTGCTCGCATTAGCCGCAGAAGTAGAGAGGTGCTTGTAAAAAATAAAAATTATCAACAATATCAACCACTTGTGAGCGTATTAGTTCCAGCCTGTAACGAAGAAGATGGTATTTTAGTGACTTTAAAATCTTTGCTCAATAGTACTTATAAAAATCTAGAAATCATTGTGATTGATAATGCCTCGACAGACAATACTAAAGTCAATGTCAGACGATTAATAAGAAATTACCGCCTCAAAACGGCTAAAGAAAAAATGGAATTAAAATTCTCTGTATAGAAGAAAGAACTCAAGGGAAGGGACATGCTCTAAATAAAGGAATAGCTCAAGCCAAGGGAGATATTATTATTTCCATTGATGCTGATTGCTTTGTTCCGCCATCAACCATGGAAAATTTCGTAAAATACTTTGAACTTCCTAATGTTATGGCTGCCGTTGGTAACGTTAAAATTGGAAATACTAACTCTCTAATTGAGATAGTGCAATACTTAGAGTTCTTATTTTCTTTCTATTTTAAAAAGTGCGATTCAATCATGAATTCAATCTACATCATTGGTGGCGCTGCTGGCGCTTTTAGAAAAGAGGTCTTTGAAAAACTCGGAGGATATGACGTTAAAAATATAACAGAAGATATAGAACTTTCTTTTCGCATTCAACACGCTGGCATGAAAATAGTCTACGCTGAAGATGCTATCGTTTACACAGAAGGAGCGACTGATTTCAAAGGCTTGATAAAACAACGACTAAGATGAAAAAGAGGCAGACTAGAAACTTTTATGAACTACCGTCAAATGTTTTTCAGTAGTAAAAGAAAACACAAAAAACTTCTTTCCTGGTTTATACTCCCCTTAGCCGTATTTGGTGATTTACAACTTTTTCTAGAATTATTCTTCCTGATATTCGTCTACATATATTCTTACTTGACTAGTGACTATTCTTCTTTTATCTCCGGGATAATCGTAGTTAATTCAATGTTTATAGTGCAAATATTTTTTGATATCCGTAGTAAAAAGAATTTAAAACTTCTTTTTTTAGCCCCTATCGGCTGGCTACTTTTTTACGCCAGCACCTTCGTTGAGTTTAGCGCTTTAATAAGAACCATCTTGGGTTATTTAAGAAAGGAACAGATACAATGGCAAAAATGGACCAGAAAAGGGGTATTTTCCGAAAAAATTAAAGAAGGGGCTATATCCACTAAAAATTAATATTTTTTAGCAATAAATATATGTTAAAATCATTACTTAATACAAAAATTTCAATATATTCTCTGGCTATTTTAGCGGTTGCCATTTTAATAATAATATTTATAGTAATATATCAAAACACTATTAATAAAAAATTTTCGCTAATTAATACTACTACTTCAATGGAAACCGCTAATAGTGAAATTAGTGTCGCCGATACCAACCAAATTTTTATCGCCGACACAAGCTCCACTAGTACGAATGATGTTATTTTAGAAAACAAGGATATAGAGAGAGCACAGGAAAATCTAAATGACAAAGAAAATCTCTCCAATGCTTCTTCTTCAGAAATAACGAATCCTAATTCTTCAGATATTTTTGTTCCAACCACAAATAGCGATTCTTCCGTTCAAATCATAGAAACTCCCGCGCCAGAACTACCGACATCAATTACTCAAAAAGAAATTATGGCCTGGATATATCCTGGGGCAACAGTTTGTAATGTTAAAGCAGAATATTCTGATGGTCGAAAAATAGATATTTTAAAACCCGAATATTTTACAATCAATGAAGATGGCAAATTAGTTTTATTAACCGTAGAAAATCGCGGTTGCAATGGATATTCCCCTGCTAACGTTGAGAGTGTAAGAGGTTACTCAAAAGAACAATATGCTACTATTTCTTCTTCCTACGCTGGAAGTATGGATTTATTTTTAACTGAATCTTTAGAAAACTCAACTAATATTGATACTCTTGTTGCCTTTACGGTAGATAATAAAATAACGGGTCTAGAAATAGATTTTGAAGACTTCGGCGGTTGGTCAGCTTCTTCATATCAAAAATATAAAGAATTCATAACTAAGCTAGGAAATGCTCTACATGCTAAGAATAAAAAATTAATGATTGATGGCCCGGCAACTTCAAACGCAGTAGAAGAGGCTTGGTACGTTTGGCGCTATAGCGATTTTAATAATTTACCAATTGATAAATTAGTAATTATGCTATATGACTACCAATATGATCACGGCGCTGGTCAACCAGTTGCGCCCATCACCTGGATTCAAGAAACTATAAAATTCACTTTAGGGAAATTCCCAAACAAGGCAAAACTTTCTATCGGCGTTCCCTCTTATGGATATAAAGGACCAACTGGTGCCAATCGCTTCTCTCTTTTAACTTATTCTCAGATAGAAAAAGAGCCCGGTTTCGCTAACGCTAAACGGGACCCTAATTCTTTTGAGATGACCTGGGAAGAGGCTGGCAATACTTATTTTTACCAAGACTCTGAAAGTTTGGTTAAAAAAATACAAACAATTAAAAACTTAGGAATTGACTCAATCTCAATTTGGCATTTAGGAGGAAACCTATGGTTTTAATTACTAAACCATTTATTGCCCCCTAGGTGCCAAACGGAAATACTTTTTATTCCCAACGACTCAATAAAAGCCTTTCTCTTATCGAGCGCAGCCACGCTTTGTGCCGCATAATAAGTTCCCCCTGATGTCCAAACTTCTTCACCTTCGGCATTCAACTTTCTAGTAGAAAACCCGTTATAAGAAGAGGATTGAGTATAGGTATCAATCGACACATTATAACTTCCTACCGGACCGTGATATTCATAATTAGCAATACCAATAATTATTTGATTCACATCTAAACGAGCTTTTGCCCAATCAACAACATTTTTAACCCAGACTTCTGGAGCTACTGGTTGGCCAACACCATAATCATATTGATAGTCATAAGCCATAATAGCGACGTAATCTACATCTACAAAATCTTCATATTTGAATAAAAAATAACTCTGATATTTAGCATCAGAAATAGCTGGCGCGTCTATCATTAAAAACTTTCCCTTAGCGCGCAAACTAGTTTGTAAATCAGCGATAAATTTTTTGTAATTATTGTAATCAGTAACAGTCCAGTCACCAAAACCCTCCCAATCAATTTCTACGCCAGTAAATCCACTAGAAACAGTAAAATCTGTTAAAGTTTTTATCGCTGCTGATTGTAATAATGTCGAAGAAAGTAATTTTCTTACATTACTAATATGACCTGACACGGTTACAAATTGCTCACTAGAGTGTGCTTTGATGTCAGCGACATTACTAGCGCTATAACCATTACAACCATCTGAAGAGGCGGTTAATTGTCTTAACGCCCCCGTGCTTTGAACTGTATAATATTCCGGTTTTAATGTATCTATTTGTCTGCCATCAGAATATTCATTAGTGGCATTACAAGCTGGCTGGCCTGGATAAACCCAAGCTTGGATATTGATGGAGTTTGGCTCGTCTATCTTAGGAATAACTATTGGTAATACCGGAATTATTACCGGCTCCACTTCGTCTACTATTATCGGCTCAATTTCTTCCATTACCAAGGGTGGGGCTTCATCAAGCACAACAGGCTCTGGATAATCAATCGTTGGAGTTGTTGTTATGTTGACCGAGGTGCTAACGCAAGCATCATCAGCATTATTAGCAGAGGCTCAACCTTCCCCAAGCATCTGCTCGCCACCATTAATGTTTTTTATAACCACGGAAAAATAAAATGTTTGACCGCGATTAAGTTTTCCGATGGACCAATAATAATCCGAAGCAGTTGGCAAAGGATTTGAATTTATATATTTTTCGTTCTCAGCATAATATAAAGATACCGCTACCTCGTTACACATAGTGGCACCGATATTTTTTACAGCATAACGATAAGTAGTCTCAGCCCCCGAGTTAATATTTTCATTTAGAGGAACTGCCGTAAATTGTAAAAAGCATCTATTAGATTTCTTGGCCGCTTCGACCGTGCCGTAATTACCCACACCGATTAAAACCAAAATTAGTAACAAAAAAAGAGCCACTCGTTTAATAATGTTGTGCATATTCTAAATTAATAATAAATAAGTTAATTAGCAATAATAAAAAAGCTTTTTTGAAAGCATATTTTTTGCTAGAAAAAATATACATAGTATTGCTAATTAATATAAAAGTCAAATATTTATTAGCAAAACGTAAAAAAGATTAAATATTAGAGAAGAGTGAATTATAAAAGAAAGAAAGATAAGTTTTATAAATCTAAATCTTTCTTTATCATCCTAACAATCTCCGGAAATTTTGATATTTTAAGAGGCTTGTTTTTGATTGACATATGATAGTGTTAATTATAAAACATTTTTTTGTCTTTTAATTTATCTCCTGACGGAGAGGGTAGGACAGTCTTGGAACTTTATTAGTACCTTAACCCATCCCTTTAGTTTTTGGCAGTGGCAATCTTATTTAAGTTTATATTAGTTATTCCTAATCCTAATTGTCTCATAATATTAAATGCATCATTAGGCGTTCCTAAATAATATCTTAAACCATCACTAGGGTTAATATACCAAGCCTCGCCGCGTGATTCAACTTGTAAAAAAATTCTTCCTCTATTTTTATTACTAAAAGACGCATCTAACATTAATTTACCAGCACCATTTGGATTATAGCCATTTAGTAATTCCTGCTTATCATTATAGCCATCACCATCCGAGTCTATTTTTTCTAAACTATCAATAGAATTACGGACTACAGGAATTTTATTAAGATCGTTATTACTTATTCCTGTGCCAAGATTTCTCATTATACTAAAAGCTGATTTTCCATCAGACATATAATACTTCTTATTATCTTTAGGATTAACATAATAAGCCTCACCACGAGATTCAACTTGAAGCAATATTTTTCCAGCCAACTTTTGACTAAATTCCTTATCAACTTTTACAACCTCAGTTGCGTCAATAGCTCCTCGATTAACATTCGGGTTATTTAATGTAGGGCCAACGTTATCAGAAACACCAAAATACTCAGTCATGGCATATACGCTACCGCCCTCTAACAATCCAGAATATATAGAATATTCATAAGAACCTGTAGTTAATAGGTCAGGAATAATAACTTCATGCTCCTTTTTAAATTGATTCTTATCTTCATAATACCCTCTTCCTGTCCGTGAATTTTGATTATAAAACATTACATAATTATAAGATGTATCCATATTTGTTTTCCAGCTTATTTTTACCGAACTATCAGAAACGTGAACCAAGTCTATATCACTAATAACTATATCCTCATTATGCATTTGTGTATAAAAAGCATAATTTTTACTCTCAATAATATTGTTAGCATCATTACAAACAATTTTATAATCGTATCTTGTACTAGCCTTCAAATCTCTTACCATAGCAGTGTATATAAAATATTCTCCATTATCCGGATTGGCCGACTGATTTAAAATCCCCTCCTCACTACCACTGTTGCCAGATAAATCACTATATTCAACTTTACAATCATACCGATTGTTTGTGTGCATATAGATGTTGGCTGAAGTCGCGGTAACATGAGTAGCTCGAACACTATCAATAATCATTTTGCTGGTATCAATTTGTGTGTTTGTTATTTCTTCAATATCAGTTTCATCGATAAGTATGCCATTATCATCAATACAACGAATTTGATAATAATTAACACCAGGAGACACATTAGATAACAGGGCAACAAAGGATTGTGGCCCAGTTTCAGTATCAATATTTTCATTTCCCATATAACCTTTAAAAACAACAGCATCACTTAAATTTGGTTCGGCACCAAGCAGAACTTCACAATTAGCCTTAGTGTTTGTATTCCAAAAAATCCGACCACTATTATTTTTTGGAACAATTTCTTTGCTATAAGAAACAATAATTTCTTTACCTGCCTGCGCCCCAAAACTTGTTAGTAAAAGTAGACTAATAACAAAAACCAATAAAAGTAAAACGTTTATTGAAAGAGTAGAAAAATACTTTTTCATAAAATAATTATAATTATTTATATATTTATTATAAATATATTGCATCACAATTGTTCCAAAATTTAAATTATTTAAAAAATATCCTATATTTAAGCCTATTGAAAACTGCGGAGACTCAGGGATTTTCGCCCTCACTCAGCGCCGGCAAGCGCCTCGTTCGCTTGTCCAGGGTTGGCGTCCGACTTGCCCCCGGCAAGTCGTCCGACGCTCGTTCGCTCTTTCGGGCTTCCGCCCTCTCTCGCGTCTCGCTTCCAACCAGTTCGAACCCTCAGCTTCTTTTCAAGAAGCTAAAACAAAGACTGAAACAAAAGTTTCATTCTTTGTTTTATCTCCTGCGGAGACTCAGGGATTCGAACCCTGGGTGCCCTTGCGAGCACAACACTTTTCGAGAGTGTCCCATTCAACCACTCTGGCAAGTCTCCCTTATCTTAATTACTAAGATTTATTTCCAAACAACTAAGCCCCCCTCTTCAAATCACTAAGCTCTTCCTCACTCAAATAATCCCAAGAGCCTTCTGGTAATCCAGCTATTTTTAATCCCGCTAACTCAACCCGTTTCAAATCTAAAATCTTAAAACCTAATTCCATAAACATCCGTCTAATTTGACGCTTCTTTCCTTCGGTTAAAGTTATTCTAAAAAATCCATATTGTAGACATTCAACTTTTTTTGCCCGCGCTAAACCGTCCCCCTCGCCAATATCAAAACCTTTTTCCATTAATCTCACAACTCGCTCCGGCGCTAATTCAGCCTCTCTATCGTCTCCAAAACTTTTACCAACGAATTTAACGCGCGCTTCATAAATTTTTTCATGTTCATAACGCGGGTGACTTAGTTTTTGTGCTAAACCGCCATCATTAGTTAACAACATTAATCCACGACTATCTTTATCTAAGCGACCAACCGGAAATAATTTTTCATCAAGGTTCACAAGTTCAAAAATACTTTTTTCATTCGGAAAACTCGCGGTTGTTGAGACATATCCCGCCGGCTTATTAAATTTTAAATAAATAAAGTCTCTAGCCTCGCCTAAAATCTCTCCCTCAACTTCAACCACATCAACTCCGGCCTCCGCTCTTTGTCCCAAAAAAGCTTCTTCGCCATTAAGCAAAACTTTTCCCGACCGAATTAAATCTTCGGCTTGGCGTCTTGAACATTTTCCAGATTCGGCAATCAATTTTTGTAAAACTATTTTCATTTTTGTTTTATTATTTTTTAAACACACCTACTTTCTTTCACTTTCACTTTCAATTTTCATTGTCCCTAAAATCGCAAGTAATAAGAAAAATAAAGCGGCTAAATCATTTTTAAAATACGGCACATCAACTAAGCCGTGAACAAAAATCGCGATCAAAGCTCCTAAAAGACCAAGGGCTAAATAACGATGAGAACTATTTTCTCGTTTATAATGTTTAAAAAGTTTGAAAGCAATTATGCTCGCCTTAATTAAAATAAATAAAAATAATAGCGCTCCAATTAAACCTAGTTCCGTCCAAAAATTTAAAAATATATTATGGGGATAAAGATAAATTTCAACCGGTTGCCAATATTTTTCTCTTAAAGTAGAAGAGGCCCAAACAACGGCGTCAAAATTTTCTAAACCGTCATAATTAAAAAATATTCCTTCTTGATGATATGGCTTAACCGCCTCTTGATAACCACTTAAACCATTACCGAGTAAAAAAGCTGGGCCCTTTAAAGTTTCCATCGTTTCCTCCCATTGTTGTAGTCTTATTTGCCCTGATAAATTTTTAAAACCAAGATGATTAACAAGACCATCACCTAAAGGCGCGTAAAGAAAAGCAAAAATAAGAAAAATTCCCGCTAGACTAAGAGCGATAATTCTCTTCTTCCTATCAGCTAAGAAAGCAATCAGAAAGAGAGCAACTAAAACCGCGATCAAACCGCCGTCTGAGCGAGCGAAAAAAATTGATAGGGCTCCTAAAATTATAACGATTAAAATTCCAATTTTTTTAAACGCTCCAGACAAATTAGTTAATCTTGGTAAGGAATAAAAAACTCCACTAAATAAAACAATCAAAGGAGCTAAGAATAAACCAACGGCATTCGGATAGCTAAACCAAGAAACAACTCGACGGCTTTCACTCGCCGCCCAAAAATCATTGGCAATAAACTGTCCGCTTAGTTTTTGATAAATTGCGACTAAGGAAATTGAAAGAACCGAAAGTGCAAGAGCTAAAAATATTCGTTCTCGTTTTTTATTAGTTGATAAAACATTAACCGCAACAATGAATAATAAAACTGGTTCAAGAAAATAAGCTTTCCAAATGCCTAAAGCGGCTAAAGAAAAGTCGGCGACCGCTAAAGAAACAAAGGAAATAATTAAAAGCAAAATTATTTCCCGCCAAAAAGGATAATTAGTTTTTTCAATTCCATCTTTATCGTTCTTTTTATTTTTAAATCCAGCCAAGACAAGTTTCAATCGTTTTTTTAACTCCGGCCATTCCTTAAAAAACCAAATCGCAAAAATTATTAAAATCATTAACTCAAGCAAAGTCAAAGGCAAGCCTAAAATCTGAAAACGAATTAAATAAGTCGGTAATAGAGCGGCAATAAAAAATAAACCTGTCTCAAGTCTTCGCCAAGAAAGAAAGCAAAAAACTATTAAAAATGAAGCGATTAAGATTTCCATAATTAAAATTATATCATATAAAACAAAAAGCTTCTTGTAATCTTGCGACCTTGAGCCTTTTAAAAAAACCGCCCCGACCAAGAGGCCCGGGCGGTTAAAAAAGCTAAGCTCTTTCTACATATTCTTCGTTTTCCGTATTGACCCGAATAATATCGCCTTCGTTAATAAACATCGGCACGTTAATTTCAGCGCCCGTTTCAAGTTGCACAGTTTTATTAACATTACCTACCGAATTTCCCTTAACTCCAGGAGGAGCACTAATAACTTTGAATTCCATTTTAATCGGCAAACTAACAGTCACCGGCTTTCCTTCAAAATATAAAACATCAACATCAGTATTATCTTTTAAAAACTTAACCTGGGAACCGATTTCATCAACATGCAAACTAAATTGCTCAAAGCTAGCATTGTCCATAAAAAAAGCCTCGTCTTTATCTTTATACATAAAGTTAGCTTTCTTAGTTTCAGTCTCCGCTTCTTCGGCCTTATCAGCCCCTTGATAAGTTCGTTCTAAAACATTACCATTAATTAAATTACGACATTTTGTTTTTAAAACTGCCCCGCCACGACCCATTTTATGATGATCTGTTTTAATAATGATATATGGTTCGTCATTTACCTTGATAACTCTTCCTGATTTTATTTCGTTAAAACTAAGCATAAATTTATGTTTAATTTCGGCCTTAAGCGCCGAGCTTAAATTTTATTAGAAGAACTCTTAAATTTATTTATGAGTTGCTGCTAATAAAGACATGACGCGAGCACGTTTAATAGCGGTTGCTAATTTTCTTTGGTGCCAAGCACAAACTCCAGTTCTTGAACCAGGTAAGATTTTCATGTAGAAATTAATGAACTTTCTTAAAGTTCTAATATCTTTGTAGTCAACTTCTAGGTTGTTAACACAAAAATAACATTCTTTTGCTTTTTTAGTAGCCATAGTATTTGTTTTGCAGCAAAAATCTGAAATCAGAATTTTTGCTCTTTATTATTTTCTTTATTTAATTATTAAAAAGGAATATTTTCAACTTTTATTTCTTCGTCGTCAATACTTTCCTCAGGAATTTCAATTACTTCTTCGCGAGCTGAGTTTTGTCCGCCTTGATAATTTTGTCCACCATTAGCGCCTTCAAAATTTCCTGAACCGCCCTTATTATCAAGCATAATCATATTTTCAGCAACAATTTCTGTTTTATATCTTTTCACTCCATCTTGTCCGGTCCAATCAGTTGTTTGGAGACGGCCTTCAAGATAAACCTTAGAACCCTTGTGAAGATATTTTGAACAAATTTCTGCTAAACGACGCCAAGCGATAATGTTGTGGAATTCAACTTTCTTTTGTTGTTGTCCGGATTGATCGGTCCAAACTAAATTAGTTGCAACTGAAAAGGAAGCAACTATTTGCCCAGTTGTTGTATTTCTAACTTCCGGGTCTCTAGTTAGATTACCAATTATCATAGCTTTATTAAGATTCATAAATTTATTTAAGTTATAAGCTTATTAAAAAACTTTAACTTTTTGTTAAATTAAATTAAATCGTCGGCATTAAGGATTCCTTCTAATTTTTCATCCAACTCTTTTAAGCCAGAGCTCTTTGAAGCAACGGCTTTTTTCACGCTGGTAGTTTTATCAGTTTTTTCTTCTTTAAAATCCTTTTTTACCCCCGTTTTTTCAACTTTTACTTCTTTGGCTTTTTTAGAATCAATTTTAACGCGAATTTCTTCCTCTCGTTTTAATTCAGCTTCAGTTTTTATTTTCTTAATAACGATTTGGTGACGTAAAATCTCAGTTGATAAACGAAGATTGTTATCAATTTTAGCCAAATTCTCCTTTTCTAGATCAAATTCAAATAGACCATAATAGCCGTATTCGTTATTTTTAATCTTATAGGCTAATTTCTTTTTTCCCCAAAATTCACTGAAAGTTACTTTCCCCTCAGTCTCAACAATCATTGCGTCAACCTTAGTAGCGATTTTTTTCGCCTCATCTTCAGTAAATTTATTAGGAACAATGAACAAGATTTCATAATGACCGGCACCGGTCTTCTTGGTTTTTGACATAATCATTTTATAGGATTAGCCCTGAATATTACTTAAAAAAAATTTAAATAATTTCTAAAGCCTTTCCTTTTATTTATATTTTAAATTTTTATTAAATATTAAATAAAAACCCCAAGTATTTCCTAAAACGTTGGGGTTAAGAAATACCTTTAGCTCCACTTTGTTTCAAGGGAACTTAACTGAATTGCTTCAGTTTTGGGAAAGATATTAAAATATTCTTTTTACCCTTCAAGCCTAGCTAATGTTTATGAAAAAGTCAAGGGCAGGCGACTCTATAATATTTATTGCGTTAATTGTCAAAAAATGTTATAATTTTTCGTTAACTAAACCAGCCACTTTGGTTAACTTATGAGCATTGCCATGTTTTAACATTGCCAAATAAGAAGCCTTGGTCGCTGGCTTATTATTCTGTTTAATTTTTTTAAACATGCGTCGCTTCGTTATCGTTCTCAGGGTTCTATGTTCAGAAAATTGTACCCAACCCAAAAAATCAACACCACTGGCTATGGTTTTTAAAAAAGTTTTATTTGGATGTAGCGTCAGGCATAAGTGTTCATTTAAAAATATTTCTAATTTTGTTCGCAAAGAAATTAATTCTTCTTTATTATCCTTTAAAAATAAAAAGTCGTCTGCATAGCGAAGATAGTATTTTATTTTTAAAGTCCGTTTAACAAATTGATCAAATTCATTCATGTAAATATTAACTAATAACTGCGAGGTCAGATTTCCCAATGGTAGTCCGATGCCAATTTTTCCAGGCGTATTAAAACTATCAATCACTTGTCCAAACAACCAAAGCAAGTCCCGATCCTCAATATACTTAACTAAAATATTCTTTAAAATTTTATGATTAATGCTGGCAAAAAATTTTTTAATATCACATTTAAGAACCCAAACTGTTTTATAATTATTCTCCGAAACTTTATCTTTAAACTCAGCCAAACGACTAATAGCGCGATGAGTACCTTTGTTTAGACGACAAGAATAAGAGTCGTAAATAAATTGTTGGTCAAAATACTGATAAGTTTCTTGGTAAAGTAAGTGGTGGAGTAGCCTGTCGCGAACTATGGCCTTATGAATATTTCTGGGTTTAGGATCTGAAATTTTAAAAGCTTGATAATCACTGTGGCAATAATTTTTTTCTTTTAAATCATGATAGAGGTTAAAAATATTATTCATCAGTCGCCCCTGAAAAATAACCACATCCCTTCGTTTCTTTTTTCCAACAAGAAACTCTTCCCAAGCTAAAAGTAAATTAGAAATAGTAACAATTTCACTGTAAGTTTTAATAAATTTTTTCATTATAAATTTATGAATGCATCACTTAGACCGCCAGTAGTTCTCATCAAAACAAAAGAAGCTTATAGTCTTTGGTTTAGTGTCTTGAGTAGTTTTCCTAAAATTTATCGCTACAATTTAGGAGGGAAAATTGAAAATAATTTTTTATCACTTTTGGAAAATACTTTTATAACAGTATATTTGTCTGGGGAAAGGAAATCGGCTCAATTATCAATAGCCATTTTAAAGTTAGACAGCTTAAAATTTTTTTTACAACTGGCTTGGGAAAATAAGTGTCTTGCTAATATAAAATACTCTGCCTTATCTGAACAACTTGATGAAATCGGGCGCATGCTCGGTGGTTGGAAAAAGGGATTGGAAAATAAAACTCCCTCGAACGAACGAAGGAGAAACTAATAAGTTGCGGGGAGACAACGCGATGACGATACTCGCCATTCCAGACATTGTCATTCTCAAGGCGATTCACGTTGACATTCAGACCGTCAGAATGCACGTTCACGTTGACCACGAAATTGTATAAAGCGCCTTCCGGTTTCACCGTCGCTCTGACGAATACGAAAGAAGCGACTGAATATTATTCGGGACTTAAAAGTCCTCAAGCGCCTTATACCAACTTATAATTTTTTAATTAAAAATATTTTTCCGTCTTCCGCAAACAGACCTTCAATCAGCTGAAAAACTACTCCGGGCTTGCCGATTACTGCCTGGACTCTGTCTGAATCGGCGTTGGTTTTCTTGGCAGCGCTAGCGAGTGCTTTGATGATAATACCGGCAAGTTCCAGCCCTTGTCCGAAACTGGGATTTTGGCTACTTTTTTCCATAATAACACTATTTAATTGTTAAAAAACTATTTTCGCAATCCCTGCGAAATTGGGTAATGCTTAATATTGGGAAATTCCGTTTTGAAGTGCACCACTATGGCCGTATAATAAAACCATGAAAAATACAACAAAAAAGACTCAAAGGACATATAGTCATCTGAGTCAGAACGAGAGAGACAGAATAGATATATTAAGAAGCCAAGGGTATTCCATTGTGGATGTGGCAAAAGTTTTGGGGAGAGACCACGGCACCATTAGTAGAGAGCTCATAAAATACAGTCGAGTTATTAAAAGGGGTAAGAAGAATGGTGAGGGGCGAATAGTTGGTAAATATGATGCTAATCTAGCTTCTCATAAAGCCTATGTTAAAAAGAAGTATGCTCGGTTTGATTGGAAAAAAATAAATTATGATCTGGTAATATTAGAATATGTCACCTCTCATCTAGAGATTGGTTGGTCGCCTAGCGATATTAATTCACGATCAAAAAAAGAATTGAATAAACATATTTCTAAAACTGCTATTTATGAATGGCTCCGGGCAGATTGGCGGGGGCAACCATATTGTCAATATCTATATTCAAAACGAAAGAAGGTTAAGAAGCAAAAGAAAAATAAAACCAAAAAAGAAATAATACCAAATCGGATAGGGATTGAAATGAGACCTAAACATATAGCTAAAAGAGCTAGATGCGGACACAAGGAAGCTGACCTAATCGTTTCGGGAAGAAAAGAAAACATCATAGGAAAAGCGGCTATATCGGTAATGATTGATCGAAAAGGAAGGTATTTGCATCTAAAAAAGATTGACAGGGCTACCAGTGAACAATTTAATAAATCAATTAAAGAAGCAAGCATAAAACTAGAAAGAATAGATAGTTTAACGCTAGATAATGGAAAAGAAAATTCTAAGTGGGAAAAAATGAATATTGAACAAGTATATTTTTGTACTCCTTATTCTCCCTGGGAAAAAGGATCCGTTGAGAATGCTAATCTTTGGCTCAGGAGATATTTTAAGAAGGGCTCAGACTTATCACAATACTCAGATGAATATATTAAGTATGTTGAGACTCTCTTTAATTTCAAACCAAGAAAATCTTTAGGTGGACTCACTCCTTTTGAGGTTATGCTTAATGAGAATATGCTAAAGGATATAAAAAAAGAGTCCTTAAAGACTCATTACCTAGAAAATGGTATATTAAATAGTGAATATTTTAAACAGCAACTTGCTAACTTAGCTAAATGTGCCGGTGGTGCACTTCGGGGGTGAATCGACCATTTAAGCATTCAAAGTATTATATCATATATATTAGATAATGTCAAGCAAAATAATATTTTTTCACGCTTTTGTCTAAAAAACTCTCTCCAATCTATACATTATCCAATTTTTCCGATATGCTTAATTTATGAAATACTATTTTATTTTAGGAAATAATACGGCGCTAGCTATCGCTGAATTGAATGCGCTTTTAAATTTAAAAAATCCGCAACTTTTGGCGCTTGATTTTTTAATGGCCGAAATTGAGGAAGAAATTAACCCAGAGAAAATAATTTCCCGTCTAGGCGGAACTATTAAAATTGGTTTAATCAGAGATATTTTAACTAAGGGCGCTAGTCAAAATCAAATTAACGAAGTCGCTATAAAAATTGCGGCTAATCGTCAAAAAAAATCTGATCCGGGAAAATTCAATTTTGGCTTCTCGGTTTATGGCGACGGTGAATTTAATAAAAAAGATCTTGGCATTAAGATAAAAAATTACTTTAGTTCCCAACAACTAAGTTCGCGTTTTGTTATTAGCCGTGAGAGAACTCTCTCAAGCGTTGTCATAACTCAAAACAAATTATTAAAACGCGGCGTAGAAATAGTTGGCCTAAAAAAAGATGGACAAGTTTTTATTGGTGAAACTTTAGCGGTTCAGCCCTTTAAAGACTTATCGCTTCGTGATTTCGGCCGACCGGCTCGCGATGATTTATCGGGAATGTTGCCACCAAAATTAGCGATGGCGATGATAAATTTAGCTCAACTAAATTCTGATGAGGATATTATTATTGATCCTTTTTGTGGTTCGGGGACGCTTATTAACGAAGCGGCTTTAATGGGTTATAAAAATTTATTTGGCTCCGATATTTCTAAACGAGCGATAGACGATACTTATACAAACTTTTCCTGGCTTAAAGATTTATATAAAATAGAAAATGTTAAACTTAAATTAGCGGTTAGAAATGTTTTAGCCTTATCAAAATTTATTAAAAGCGAGTCAGTAGATGATATTATTACTGAGCCATTTTTAGGCCCGCAACGAGGAATGATAAATTTCGCTTCCGTAATTTCTGAACTTGAGAACTTATACTCCGGAGCAATTAAAGAATTTCGAAAAGTTTTAAAAACGGGAGGGAAAGTTGTAATGGTCTGGCCAAGTTTTTATGGTCAAAGAGCAATTAGCCCAAGTTATGAGGGTTTTGAAATAATGAATTTATTACCAGAAAATTTAAAAACCTCACCTTTATTACAATCTAGCTTAAGTCCCCGTGCTAACCCAATTTATAGCCGTTCCGGACAAAAAGTTTTTCGGGAAATTGTGGTTTTAAAAAAGAAGTAAAAACAAAAAGGACCTGGAAACAAGCCTTTTTTAATTGTAAAAATCTATTTATTTGTTTATCAAGAAATTACAAACGTCGCCATCTTTAACGATATATTCTTTTCCTTCAATACGCATTAGTCCGAGCTCTTTGGCCCTCGCTTCGCTCCCGCATTCAACAAATTTATCCCAAGCAATAACTTCCGCGCGAACAAAGCCTTTAATAAAATCAGTGTGAATTTCTCCGGCCGCTTCTGGCGCTTTTGAACCTCGTTTAATAGTCCAAGCGCGAGTCTCGTCTTTTCCGGTTGTAAAAAAAGTATCAAGCCCAAGCGTTTGATAAGCAATTCTAATTAATTTATCAAGTCCGCTTTCTTCAAGTCCCAATTCCTTAATATATTCCGCTTGCTCATTTTCGGGTAAGGCCGCAATTTCTTCTTCAGTTTTAACATTAACTTTTATCACCGGATCAGAAACGCCAAAAAAATCACTGCCATCATGCTTTTCATCAACATTTAATAAATAGATAATTGGTTTAATTGTTAATAAACTTAAACTTTTGATTACTAATAGTTCCTCATCACTAAAAACCAATTCACGAACAGCCAAGCCATCGCTTAGAGCTTTAAAAATTCTTTCTAAAATAACAAGTTCAATTTTTAATTCCTTGCCACCACTTCTCGCTTCCCGCCTAACTTTATCCAAACGCTTTTCAACTGTCGCTAAGTCAGCAAAAATCAGCTCCATGTTAATTGTCTCCTTATCGCCTTTCGGATCAACTTTTCCGCTAACATGAATAATATTCCCATCTTTAAAATCACGAACAACTTCACAAATCGCATCACATTCTCTGATGTTAGCCAGAAATTTATTACCTAAACCTTCACCCTTATGAGCCCCAGCAACAAGTCCAGCGATATCAACAAACTCAATCGTTGTATTGATAATTTTTTCTGGCTTGGAAACTTCGGCTAAGGCATTTAAACGGCTGTCGGGAACTTTAACAACGCCGACATTAGGATCGATGGTACAAAAAGGGTAGTTCGCCGCCTCAACGCCTTTTTTGGTTAAAATATTAAATAAGCTTGATTTTCCTACATTTGGCAAACCGACAATTCCAATTGATAATGACATATTTTTTCATTTATATTCAAATTGAGTATAGCAAGCTAAAATGGGGTTTGGCAACAGTTTGTACTATCACCTTGTAATAAAGATAGATTTATTTGTGCTATAATAAAAATTATAAAACATAACTATAATTATATGTTGCAGGAAAAAGTTTTCACTATTGATGAACCAATCATTAAAAAATTGGAGGAGAAAGAAGATTTAGAAGTTAATGAAGAAATGTCAGAGGATTTAGTTTATTTAATTGGTGACTTACGGTTTTTAAAAAATAAAGACGAACAAATTAATAATCCAGAAGAATATAAGCATCGCTTAGAAAGCACTCTTGAACATATAAGCGACTTTTTCAAAAAAAATGGCGGCAAAGAAGAAGATGTAAGCTCTATCTATCGAAACTATTTAAGTAAGAATGGAAAACCTTTAATCGTTAGACGAGAAGATCCGGAGAAAGTTGTTAGGTTAATAGAAAATGAAGATATAGATTTAAGCTTTGACCCAAAGGTAGTGGCTGATAGGGGTGATAAATATGCTAATTGCGCTATTTGGCCACATGGAGTTAACCCTACCGCAGGCATGCAAAATGCTTTCTTAGAGGGTCGAGGTATGGCCGGCCCCTTGGTAACAATGATGGCAAGCAGACAAAATTCCCAACATAATTTAATAGAAGACCCTAAAGATAAAATGTTAAACACTGGAAATATTAACAGAGAATCGGTCCGAATTGTTTCGGGACAAATTAAAAAAGAAGACTTAGAATTTATAATTGTCCGTCTGCCAAAGAAATTCTTATCACCAGAAAAATTAAGCGAAGAAGAAAAAAATAATAATTTAAAAGAAGTTTTTCGAGGATTTACTTTTAAAAACAAAAATTAAGAAAAATAAAAAGAGCCTTTTCAAGCTCTTAGTTCTAAATTTTTTACTCTTTACCACCGACTAACTACCAGTTTTTCCCGCTCTCATACACGCGATACAAACAAAGGCCGCCGGAACGGCTATAAGCCTTTTGATTTCGATGTTGCCGCTACAGGAAAGGCAAATACCATATTTATCCTCTTGAATTATTCTTAAAGCTTTTTGAAGTTGCGGAACAACTTCTTGTTGCTTATAAAGAATATAAGGAGAAACATCGTTATCCCTCAATTCTTCAACAATTCTTTCCTTGTCCATGTATTTAGCAATTCTGCCAATAATAATATTTTTTTGGCTTTCGATGAATTGTTTATCAAGGCGCCTTTCAATAACGTCAGTCTTCTGAGTTGGAATTTTCAATTCTTCCTTCATGATTTTCGATTTAAAGGTTTAAATGAACTAGGCAGACTATATCATATTAAATAATTTATGTCAAGCATACTATTGACTTCTTTCAATAAGTATGATATATTGTACTCGTCAAAATAAAACTAATTTAATCATTTTTTATTAATACTATGACAAAAGCTTATTCTTCTGACAAGAGAATTCCCCAATACGAAAATAGCGGACATCGAATGGAGGCTGAATTTATTGGTAGCGTAAACAAGAAAAAATATGATGAACTAGCTTTTGACTATATTCAGCAAAAGACGAAGCAACTTGTAGATGATGATATAACAGACGATACAAGCGCGGAAAGTAAAGAGGAGAAGTATGAAAAAATACTAAAGATGAGAGAAGCTGCTGCTAGCCGTTTTGACAGTCTTGTAAAAATTCAAAAAGATGAAAATTTGATTAATTATGAGGATTCAATGAATTTGGTAGAAAAATCTCAATATGGAAGTCCTGAAAAACCCGCTAAATTTTTTAGCGCATCTTTATATAATTATATAAAGAACCGTTTTGAGGACAAATATTCTTTAAAATTTTATACCGCCACCGGCTTAACTCACCTTGATATTTTACACGGAATTGATTGCTTTTTTAAATTATGTGACAAAGAAACTGACGAAGAAATAATTGGCACAACCATTGACTTAACTGGGAATAGAGATAAAACTCGGGCCAAAGCTAATATTATAATTTTAATAAGCCAAGAAGAAAGGGATCAAATGGATCCAAGCAAAGTAAATAAAGACTTTAACAAAGAAACATTTCAAGCTAAAATCGATGAATACGGAGAAAAAATCGTCCAATCTATATTAACAAATTATCAAAATAAACTATTAGAACAAGAAAAAATTAAAAATTAATAAAACAGAAAAGGAGGAGTAATGAAAGGTGATGAATTATTGATGAAATTTCCCTGGGCTGTTTCTTTCACAAAATGTGAGAATTGTGGAAGAAGTGCCCCATTAAGTTCTAGGCTAGTGGGAATATTAATAAGTATTATGGGAGATATGGGTAATTTCCCAGACATAGTTCTTGAAAAAGAAGAGGACTATAAAAACTATTACTTTATTACTGGTTCCTGCATGTACTGTGCCAGTGATTTAAGTGATGAAGAGAAAGTAAAAAAATTAAAAATTGAAATCAAAGAAAAAACTGAATGATTTAAATTCTTTGTGTAAGCAGGCCTAAATTGCCTGCTTTTTTCTTATCCTCGGTGATCAACAAAAATATCTTGACTTTTTTTTCGAGATTTTATAATATATTTATAAACCAACAAGGAATACCATGAAAAAAAGAAAAGTTCGTTTAAAAGCCTTGTTGTTTATAGTTTTGATTACCACGTCTCTAGGAAATTATTCCAAAGCTAACAGTAATGTTAAATCTTCCGAAGAATTAAAAGCGGGCCAACAATTTTTCACCAATCAAGATGAGAATCAGCTTTCTAAAAAAATTTCGTCATTTGCTTACTTGGAAAACAGTGTTTTCCAGTTTCAAATAAATAATATTTCCGCCAGAGCAGTTGGCGGAACCGATGAAACTTTTATCGGAAAAGAAACAGCTGTATTTGGTCATGCTCTCGATGCGGTATGGGTGTCACCGTTTTGCGTCAATTGTTATTGTTAACGAAAAAGGTGAACCGCAATGTTCTAGTTAACATAACATGTTTATAAAAAACAACGCAATTCCCGTGGCACCAAAAAATCTATAAACAACAACCACAATCATCGATTTATTAAAGCTCTGGTGAAACTCCAGGGCTTTTTAATTTGTGAAATCAAATCTTTAATTAAAAAGCCCGACTCAAATAAGTCGGGCAGGGTTAATTTTTTATCTTAGACATGGCTGAAAACAAGGGATAATGAGCCTATTTTTATCCTTACCCTTCCAAATAATGTCACAATCCAGCTCACGTAAAGCTATTTGACGACTTCCACCTCTAACATAAATTTGAACCGGCGCCAAATTTTCCAGCGGATTAAGCTCATTAACGGGAAGTTGCTCATCTTTTTTAATTAAGATAAAGGTGCAATTACCACCCAATCTTAAAAAAGTTGAGAAATTTTTACAGAAACTAATTACCTGATGCTGTGATAACCACTTCCGATTCCAGTTTCGGTCTAATCCGGAAAAAGCGCTATAAAAAGTCCCATCTTTAACAATTTCGTAAATTTCAATTTTTGTCGGGCCCGTGTTTATACCCAAAGATGTTAGTTTGGAAAAATCACCATCAATTCCGGAAACAAAAGTTGTGCGATCTCCACAGATTTTCTCTGAACCATCACATGATGGGATTTCTATTACTTTACCCAAAGACATAGGACGCGTAATCTCACTCTTCATTTTCTCTTTTTTAAATTTATATTTAATTTTAAAAGTTCTGTTATAAAAACAGGCTAACGCCTGTTTTTTGTGATTATTATAAGATATCAAATCACTAATATAGTTAAAATAGCATTTTTTCAGGTATTGTCAAGTGTAATTACTAATGTGTGGTTAATAATATTCCATTTTCTCCAAAGCTTTTATTGCTAAGCGCTTAAAGCTAAGGATAATTATAATTGAAACAACAGTAAATAATATAAGCGGCAAATAACTAGCACTTGAAACACTCAAATAAAACAAATATGTAGTTAGGGTTATATAGGCTAAGGCTGAAATGATAAAACTAATACCGGGCGCAGAAGTACTTAGTTCATTAGGATCACTGCTTTCAAAGTTAATATAAATAGATCCTAAAGCCAGCCCTAACATAGTTAAGGTCAAAATAGCTATTAAAGTAACTATGTTTAAAGATATAGACAAGGAAAGACTAATTTGAAGAGGTATTATATATAATAAAAGTGATAAAGTGCCTAAAATGATTAAAGCCAAAGAAAATATTTTATACTTACTATAAAACACTTTAGACATTTTAATAGGAGCTGAGCCCATAATCCAAGATGTGTTATTTTCCTGACTAAAAGATGGGAAGACAAATCTAACAATAAAAGCCGTGATAAAGAATAATACTATCGCCAACTGCAAGGCTATCATATTTTCACCCAAGATAAAGTCATCACCAATATTTGAATATTTATCTATCAGTGTAATTAGGGCTACTTGAGCAAATAATAGTATCGCTAGAAATAAGATCCCTAGAAAATTCTTTGATGAACGTAGTGAGGTTAAGAGCTCTTTTTTGTAAACAACATCTTCAGCTGACTTAGGAAAACTTCCTTGAAATAAATGCCTTGTTGCTTGCTTTTTTTCTTTCTTAGCTTCAAAAGGACCTTCTTGAAAGATTTGCCAAATATGGAGAAATTTAAATTCTAAAAGTTTAAATATTAAAACTATAATAAATAAAGCTAGTAACAACAGACTTACATATTTAATAGCGGTAACGGTATCACCTATTTGAAAATTAAAAATAACCATAGCTGACAAATGAGATGGAAATACGGAGAAGTAGTCAGTAAAAACTGATAAACTAGGGTCAACAATATTATCTGTTTGGAAAATCTTTTCCAAATTCATATTTACAACTCTTTGCCATATGAACACGGCTATATATACCACTACAGCGATAACAAGTGAGGCCAAAAGCATAAAGTTTTTTATCCTCAACAAATTCATCAGAATTGAAAAGATAAAAATAATCATTATAGCGAGTAAAGAACAAATTACCGCGAAAATTAATACCGCCAAGACTGATAGAAAAACAGTTAAAAAAGAAAACTGAAAAACTTGTCCAGCAGCTATTAAAAGAGGGATGCTAATAATCACAATGGCCCAAGTGGAATTATTTATAGCTTTAAAAGAATTAACCCACAACATTGTTCTATATTTAGGGCTAGCCATTATCCAGTTATCTTTATAACTTTTAAAAAAATTAACCAAAGCAAAAATAATGCTACTAACAAATACCAAAAATCCCGTAAGCAATAAAAATAGTTCATAAATATATAAAGGCCCTACTTGATTCATGAATATATCATCCTCTATCTGCGTGAATTCTAAACCAAATTTAGTAAGATAAAAAACGCCCCAGGCTATTAAAGCTATAACAGCAAGCATTAAAACTGTTACTGAGATTTTTGCCACTTTATTGTTCTGAAAATATCTCAGAAACTTTTTATTTTGATATAAAAAAAATTCTTTAATCATGTTTAGTAAAGTTAAAATATATTTCCGACAGACTAGCATTTTTATCATTCATCTTTTTTCTCAAATTATCTAAGGTATCAGCGGCAATAAGTTTCCCTTCATTTAAAATACCAATCCTCGAAGAATACTTTTGAGCTACTGGCAAAGTGTGGGTAGTCATAAAAACAGTGCCGCCACTCTGACAAAACTTATATAATAAATCCATAGCCACTTCAGCCGATTCTGGATCAAGACCGACAATGGGCTCATCTACTAAAATTAACTTGGGATTATGAAGTAAGGCTGCTAAAATGCTAAACTTTTGTTTATTCCCTCTAGAATAATTTTCAAAATAATTCTTTTCTATACCTTTTAAATCAAAGTGTCCTAAAAGCTCAGGAATTTTCTTAGAAATATCTTCTTTTTTCATACCATATAGAGCTCCAGAGAAATATAGAAACTCTTCGCCGGTAATATGGTTCCAAATTTTAGGTTCATCAGGGATATAGGCCATTTGCTCTTTTGCCTCAATTGGAGAAGTTTTAATACTTCTACTATTTATCAAAATATCACCTGAGCTAGGATGCAAAAGGCCTAAAATATTTTTTATAATAGTAGTTTTCCCTGACCCATTAGGGCCTATTAAGGAAAAGAACTCTCCTTCAACAACTTTTAGATTAATCTCCTTTACAGCAAAAAAATCAGCAAATTTTTTATTTAAATTTTTTATCTCTAACATGTTATCTATTGTTAATATTATTAATTAATTAATTTAATTATAGCACGAAAAAACAACTGAGTTAAAACAAAAAGAGAAACCATACGGTTTCTCTTTTTGTTTATGTGGGCGCACAAGGATTCGAACCCTGGACCCCTTCGGTGTAAACGAAGTGCTCTAACCAGCTGAGCTATGCGCCCTAATTGTGCTTTGGTGGGCGAAAGAGGACTTGAACCTCCACGACCTTGCGATCACAAGCCCCTCAAGCTTGCGTGTCTACCAGTTCCACCATCCGCCCAAAAAGAAAAAACCAAAAAACGGTTTTATTCCTTAACAACCTTCTCCTTTAACCTCTTTTTATAACCATCTCTTAAGAAATAAAGTTTAGCGCGTCTAACCTCGGCAATTTTCTTAATTTCTATTTTAGTAATGGTCGGTAAATTCAAAGGAAAAATCTTTTCTACACCAATACCATCAGAAACCTTGCGGACAGTAATAGTTGCTCCGGTTTCTTTATTGTGTTTTCTGGCAATAATAATACCCTCAAAGTATTGAACTCTTTCTTTTTCCTCTCCCTTAGAATTTAATTCTTTAATTTTTTGGTGAACTCTGACGGTCATGCCCGGCTTTAGTTCCATTTTAGTTTCAACCATATGTTTATTGATATGATGCTTAATCTTTTAATTTTTATAATAACTGCAAAAACCCTTAGGTTCAAGCCAAATCTGGTCTAATACTATAATTATTTTTTGGCCTTGTCAAGCCTTCCCTCAACAAAATCAAAAACCGCTTTCATAACCTCTTTTTTAGTCATTTTTGTTGTGTCTAGGTAATAATCATAATGACTAAAATCATTAACATCAATATTATAATACTTTTTATATCTCTTACTATCACTCTCAAGCCTTTTAAGCATGCTCGCTTTAACATCCGCTAAACTTTCAAGACCGAGAGCCTCGTTTCGTTCATTTTTTCCCTTTAAACTTAGAAAAATCCTTTTTGCGCCTTCCTCAAGGCTAACATCTAAATATATCTTCAAAGAATGAGGAATAAAATACCAAGAGGTTCGGCCTTCAATAATAAAATTATCTTCAGTTTCTCCCAATTTTTTTTGATACTCATCAACTTCCATATCGGTTTTTGGATCTTTCTCGCCAAGCTCATTGTATTCCGCTAAGGTTAGGCCTCTTTTTTTAGCCGCCTCGCGCCTAAGTCCGCCCATATAATAACGAGGCCACTTTAAGTTATCGGCTAATTTTTGAGCGATTGTGCTTTTACCGGAACCAGCGGCGCCACTGAAAGTTATAATCATAAAAATATTTATAAACTTTAAAGACAGTTGTCTTTTTAATGATAAAAGTTTATCATAATAGTATCTTAAAATTATTTTCTCAAAATAACAAGGCTTTATGTATTTAGAAAAACTTGAAATTAATGGTTTCAAATCTTTTGCTAGCAAAAACAGATTAATCTTCTCGGGAATTTTAAGTAATGAGAAACGGGGATTAACGGCGATTGTCGGTCCTAATGGGTCTGGCAAATCAAATGTGGCTGATTCTATTCGTTGGGCTTTAGGTGAACAAAGTCTAAAAACTCTAAGAGGAAAAAAGAGTGAAGATATTATTTTTTCTGGCTCTGATAAAAAAGGCCGTCTCGGTTCCGCTGAAGTTTCTCTTCATTTAAATAATAGTGATAAAAATTTTACTCTCAACATTAATCGTAATTTAGGTGAGGAAAAAAGTGAGAATGATGATAATTTAAATAAAATTCTTGCTACTTGCGATCATATAATTATTACTAGAAGAATTTTTAGAAATGGTGAGAGCGAATATTTATTGAACGATAATCGTGTTCGTTTAACCGATATTCAAATGCTTCTGGCTAAAGCAAATTTTGGTCAAAAAACTTATAGTGTTATTGGCCAGGGAATGGTTGAGAATTTTTTAACTGTTTCCGCCGCGGAAAGAAAAGATTTTTTTGATGAAGCAACTGGTGTTAAGCAATTTCAAATCAAGCGAGACTCTTCTTTGAATAAACTTGAGAGTAGCTACGAGAACCTTCGCCAAGTTGATATGTTGTTATTAGAAATTCGTCCCCGTCTTAAAAGCTTAACTCGCCAAGTTGAAAAATTAAAAAAGCGCGAGGAGATTGAAAAAGACTTAAATTCAAATCAAATAAATTATTATAGCCACCTTTGGCATGATATTAATGGCAAGTTAAGAAAAGCTAACCAAGAACTTTTAGTATTAGAAAAAGATAAACAAGAAAAAGAAAAAAGGTTAGAAAAATTTAATGAGGAATTAATAAAAATTCAAACAACCGATAGTTTTAAAGAAATTAATGAGCTTGAACCACGTTTGCGCGAAAAAGAAAGTCAAAAAAATCAAGCCTTAAAAGAAATAAGTAAACTTCAAGCGGAAATGGAGGCGAAACTTGAAGCCCAGGGACAATTTGACCTGTCTTGGCTTAGTTCAAAAAAATCAGAACTTGAAAGCCAATTAGAAAATATTGCTTTTGAAATAAACTCCTTAGAAAAACTAAACCCTGAAAAGGAAGAGCTTTTAGCTAGAGCTGAACTAGAAGAAATAACTAAAAAACTCCAAGCAAATTCTCAACTAAAATATAAAAAACAAGAATTTGAAAGAGAAAAAAATCTAACTGAAAATAAAATTTCTCGCCTAGAAACAATTATTGCTGCCAATCTTGAGGCCAAGGGCGAAATTGATCTTGATTGGTTAAAAAATAAAGCTCAAGAATTAAGAACTGAAAAAGAAGAGTTAACTAATAGGTTAGCAGTTTTTAAAGCGGAAACGGAGAATAATAAAAAAGAAAGTTTGCGAAATGAAATTGCTCAGGTTGAAAAAGAATTAAACAATCTTCAAGGGTCTTTAAACGATATAAGCGAGCGTTTAAAAGAAAATAAAGAAAAACTTAAGGGTCGTGAAGAAATTGAAAAATTAGTTGATGATTTTTTAAATCGCCTTGATCAAATAAATCGTGAGGATAGTTTAGAAAAAATCAAAACCTTGATAGCTGAAGCCAAAAAAGATTTTGGCACAAAAATAAAAAATTTAATTTCCGGTGAAGATGAAAAATCTCTGGAAAAAATAAAATTAATCCAAGAAAAAATTATTTCTCTTTCGGAAACAAAACAAAAATTAAACACTGACTTAGCCGAAGAAAATTATCGTCTTAATAGTTTAAGCGAAAAAATTTCCTTTAATCAAGAAAAGTTTCAAGCCAAAGAACGTGAGCTAAATGACTTAAAAATAAAAATAGAAAAAGCGGAAATTAAATTTGATTTTGCTGGGACTGAAAATGAAAAGCGAGAACTAGAAAAAGAAATCAAAAATATTGAGCTGGCAATTAAAAAGATCGAAAAAAATGACGAAGAGCTTTCTTTATCAAAAAAGCGTCAAATAACAGAAAAAGTTCTTCAAGAAATTTTAATAAAAAAATCATCACTACAAGAAAGACGAAGGCTTCTAGGTGAAAAAAATGAAGGTTTAAAAGTTGAACTAGGGGGAATAGTCGCTAAAATTTCTAAGGGCTCATTAAAATTTGACGCCGAACAAATAAAAAGCGAGGAGGCGAGCATAAATTTGAGAGTTAAAACTTTAAATGAAGATATCTCCCAGTTGCGCCAAGAACTTGATATCTTAAAAGAAAAGCAAGAAAAAGAAAAAACAACAATGTTTGAGCTTCAAAAAAATACTCAAGCCAAACAACAAGAATTAAATTTAACGATTAACGACTTAAATAAAATCCAGATGGAGGCGGCTCGCCAAGAAACTAAGCTTGAAGATTTAGAGGCTAGTATTAGAAACGAAAACTTAAGCATCTTAGAAATTGAAAATCATCCTCGTCCAGAAGAAATCTCAGGTACTGATTTCTTGCCTAAAAAAATAAACTCCCTAAAAAACCAGCTTGATCAAATCGGCGGCATTGATCCGGAAGTTGAAAAAGAATACGAAGAAACTAAACAAAGATATGATTTCTTAAAATCACAAACCGATGATTTAGATAAGACTATTATTTCTTTAGAGGAAATTATCGCCGAACTTGATAAAACTATTAAAAAGAAGTTTGACGCTGAGTTTAAAATAATTTCGGAAAAGTTTAGTGAATACTTTAAAATTTTATTTAATGGCGGAGAGGCGAAAATTTCTAAATTAACAGTTGAGGATAATAAAGATGAGAAAAATAAGGTTGCTAGCGAAGAAGAGGTGCAAGCCTTAGCCAGTTTAAGCGAAGAAGAAAATCGGGTTAAAAATGAAATAGATAAAAAACTGAAAAAAATTAAGCAATTAAGAAAACATGGCGGCGGTGAACTTGAAGGAATTGAAGTTCAAGCTGTTCCTCCAGGTAAAAAAATTCAAACCGTAACTATGCTTTCTGGTGGAGAACGAGCCTTAACGGCGATCGCTTTAATTTCCGCAATTATTAGCGCCAACCCTTCACCTTTTGTAGTTTTAGATGAAGTTGATGCTGCTTTAGACGAAGCGAACTCTGAAAGATTGGCCAGAATTTTAGACGACCTGTCAGACAAAACTCAATTTATTGTTATTACTCATAACCGCGCTTCCATGAAAAAAGCAAGTATTCTTTACGGTGTAACTATGCAAGCTGATGGCGTTAGTCAACTTTTAAGCGTTAAGCTTGATGATTTAGAAAAAATTGAATAATAATTTAATTTTTCTTGAAACAAAAAATACTACAATAAAACCTGACTTAAAGTCAGGTTTTTTGTTATCAGTTAAATATAATTTAAATAAAAAAATAAATTTATGCCTGCAAAAATTTTTAGCGCCGCCATCGTCGGTCTAGAAGCCAAAATTATTTTAGTTGAAGCCGATAGCGGAGGCGGTGACTTTGGACAAATTACCGTTGTTGGTTTGCCAGACACCGCTGTTAACGAATCGCGGGAAAGAGTAAAAAGTGCTCTAAGAAATTCTGGGCTAAAATATCCTAAAAGAAAAATCACCGTTAACCTGGCACCAGCCGATGTAAAAAAACGAGGGCCAGCTTACGACTTACCAATTACAATAAGCATTATCGCTCTTAATAATAATTTGAAAATTAACTATCAAAAAGATATTTTCATCGGCGAACTTTCTTTAGATGGAGAGCTTAGAGAAATTAAAGGCGCTTTAGCAATTGCTATGAGCGCTAAAGCAGCTGGTCTAAAAAGATTGTTCCTTCCCGCTAGAAATGCTGACGAAGCTTCATTAGTTTCTGGACTGGAAATCATTGCGCTCCATAATTTAAGAGAACTCTTAGCTTTTTTAAGAGGAGAAATCAACCTTAAAACTTATTCTCAAGGTGAAGGTCTTGAAGAAAAAAATAACAAAAATGATTTAAAACAATCTACGAATAATTTAGAAAATTCTGATAATTTTGACTTTAGTAAAATTCGAGGCCAGAAAAACGCTAAAAGAGCCTTAGAAATTATGGCTGCCGGTTGTCATAATCTTTTACTTTATGGTCCTCCAGGAAGTGGTAAAACTTTATTAGCGAAAGCCTCTTTAAAAATAATGCCAGCATTAAGCTTCAAAGAATCTTTAGAAATAACAAAAATTTATAGCATTAGTGGAAAAATGAAAGGTGCCTCTTTAATAAAAAATCGTCCTTTTCGCTCTCCACATCATAGCGCTTCTAATTCTGCTTTAATCGGCGGCGGGCCATTACCATCCCCAGGAGAAATATCTTTAGCTCATTGTGGTCTATTATTTCTAGATGAATTTCCAGAATTCTCTCGTTCAGCAATAGAAAGTTTAAGACAGCCCTTAGAAGATGGGAAAATAAATATTAGTCGAGCTAATGCTAGTCTTGATTTTCCGGCAAAATTTATTCTTCTAGCGGCGATGAACCCTTGCCCATGTGGTTATCTTGGTGATAGTAAAAAAAGTTGTTGTTGTTCAAAAAAACAAATAATAAATTACCAAAATAGACTATCAGGCCCAATTCTTGATCGTCTTGACTTATTTAGTGAAGTAAAAAGATTAGAAATTTCAGAGATTGAAAGGTTAGAAGACGAGGAAGATTCAGAAACAATTAAGAAAAGGGTGGAAGGGGCTAGAAAAAAGCAAGCCAAGCGTTATCAAAAATATAATTTTAAAGTTAATGGCGACATACCAGGAACTTTGGTAAAAAAATTTTGCCAACTTGAAAATAATGCTCTTGATTTATTAAGAAATGCAAGCGAAAAGCTAGTTCTGAGCGGTCGTTCTTATTTTAAACTATTAAAAGTAGCTAAAACTATTTCCGATTTAGATGAAAATAATAAAAGCGAAATTATTCAATTAAAACATCTGGCTGAGGCCTTGCAATACCGTCGTCAAGAAAATTGAAAAAATTGGAGGAAAGACAAAACTTTGCTATAATATAATGGTCTAATAAATTAGCTTCTCGTCGCTAAAATAGCGACTAAAAACCTTATGCGAAAAAAGTTCGGTGCTATCTTTTTAATAATTATTTTTGTCTTTATTTCTGGATCGGCCTGTAAAATCGACGATAAAGGTGTTCAGGAGGCAGCGCGGCCAGTTACTCTTAATTATTGGCGAGTTTTTGATGGTCAAGATGATTTTCAAGAAATAATTGACGCTTATAAGGCTGCCCACCCCTATATCACCATTAATTACCGACTACTTCGTTATGATGAATATGAAAATGAAATTTTAAATGCCTTAGCTGAGGATAGAGGACCAGACATTTTTTCTATTCACAATACCTGGATGAAAAAATATCAAAGCAAATTAACTCCTTTACCACCAACAACAACAATGGTTTATCCAAAAATTGTTGGTTCAATTAAAAAAGAGTTAGTAAATGAATTAAGAACAACTAATTCCTTAACTTTAAAAACCTTACAGGATGATTTTGCTGGAGCTGTTTATCACGATGTTGTTTTAGACGGAAAAATTTACGGCCTACCTTTATCAGTTGATACCTTGGCGATGTATTATAATCGAGATTTATTAAATAATGCTGGTATAATTGAGTTGCCAAGATATTGGGACAATGACTTTCTTGTGACTATTAATAAGTTAACTAGATTAGATTCAAGGCAAGGAATTGTTCAGTCCGGCGTTGCTTTAGGCGGTGCTTATAATATTAACCGCTCAACTGATATTCTCGCTCTTTTAATGATGCAAGGCGGAGCAATAATGCAAAATAATAACGGGGCGATTACTTTTCACCACGAAATAACAGATAATCAAAATAGAAAAGCTAATCCAGGCCTTAACGCTTTACGTTTTTATTCTGAATTTGCTAATCCTATAAAAGAATCTTATGCTTGGAACGAAGCCTTAGATAATGCGCTTGATCTTTTTATTAGCGGCAATTTAGCAATAATGTTTAGTTATTCCTATGATTTAGAAACAATTAAAACTAGGGCGCCAAAATTGAATTTCTCGATTGCTAAGTTACCACAAATTAGTAGCGACCAATCAACTAATATAAACTTTGCTAATTACTGGGTTGAGGTCGTTTCAAATAAAAGCAAAAATCAAAATGAAGCTTGGCATTTTATTCAATTTATTACTAAAGCTGAACAAGCAAAAATATACTTAGAAAAAACAAATAAGCCCGCTGCTTTAAAGTCTTTAATTAATAATGAAAACAGTAGTGAAGAAATAAAGATTTTTTCTTCTCAAATCTTAACGGCCAAAACCTGGTATAAAGGAATTAATCCTCAGGCAGCCGAAGTAGCAATGAAAGAGATGATTTTAGGGGTTGTTAATAATCCCACCGGAAAAATTGAAGATATTTTAAGTATTGGGGCTTCAAGAGTTCAGCAAACTGTAAGATAATATATTAGTTTTATATGAAAAAGAAAAAAATTTTTAGTTTAATTGCCGTCACTATTTTTCTTGGACTAGTTTTGGCTTTCCAAGTTTCAGCTCAAGGAATACTACCAGAAGCCACTGGCTCCTCAAATTGCTCAGTTGATGAAAACGGGAACCCAACGGGAATGAGCCCAACCGATTGCGGTGATTATGCTATCAACGATTTCCTAGCTTTAGCAATTAAAATTTCCCAATTCGTTTTTGGCATACTTGGCTCCTTAACTCTATTAATGTTTGTTTACGGTGGTGTTATGTTCTTAATTTCTGCTGGCTCAGCAGATAAGGTTGGCCAAGCAAAAAAAATAATTACCGCTGCTGTTGTTGGACTCTTAATAGTCTTCGGAAGTTGGTTAATCATTAATTTCGTTTTTAAAGCTATGGGTCTTAATTGGCAGGGTAAAGTTGAAATACCAACTCAACTCAAGCCGCGGACCAGGCTTTTAAGATAATTTAACCACCTTAAAAAAGGTCTTTTCTTTAAGCTAAAGCTTAATTTATGTCGAAATTTAGTTTAAAAAAAATAATAACTGAGGAAAACGATTTCGGACTATTAAGTCATCGACTTCGCCTAGAAAAAGGTCTTGAGATGAGCTTTGTTTCAAGAAAACTTGGAATAAAAGAAGAATATCTCGATGCGATTGAAAAGAATCGTTTAGATTTACTACCATCTGGAATTTATCGTAAAGGTTTTTTGAAAAAATACGGAGAATTTTTAGGACTTGATAAAAAAGTTTTAGCAAATAAACTTAGTGAATTAAGCAGCGAAGAAAAAGATGATCCCTTTATCAATAAAAAAATCACTAAAAAACATTTAATCGCCTTTCCAAAAATAATAAAAACTATTTTATTTTCTTTAGCAATTTTAGCCTGCTCCCTTTACTTAATATTCTACGTTAGAAAGATTGTCACTCCACCAGAACTAAAAATAATTGCCCCGGAAAATAATTTACTAACAGAAGATCGCTCGATTGAAGTTATTGGAGAAACCGAAGCGGAAACAGAGTTAAAAATAAATGGTGAAATAATTCTCAGTAATCATAATGGAAATTTTTCCCAAACTATTAATCTAAAAAGCGGACTAAACAATATTATAATTAGTGCTAAAAAGAAATACAGCCAAGAAAATATTATAATTAGACAAGTATTAGTTGAATAAAAAAAATTAAATTTACAAATATGTTGGGCACAAAAAAAACAGTTCTATTTGACATTGATAAAATTTTAGCTAAAATAAGCATTAGCGAGAAACAAAGAGTCGCTGAGCTTGGTTGCGGTAATTTTGGCTTCTTTGTTTTCCCTCTAGCTAATTTAGTTGGTCGCGAAGGAAAGATTTACGCGATTGATATCTTAAAAGAAGCTTTAAAAGAGGTTAAAAGCCAAGCAGAAAGCCATAACTTACCACAAGTAGAGCCTGTTTGGAGCGATTTAGAGGTCTTTCAAGCGACTAAAATAGAGACAGCAAGTCTCGATGCAGCGACAATAATTAATGTTTTAAGCCAAGCAATTAAAAAAGCTAATATCTTAAAGGAAGCGACCCGACTTATAAAAAATAACGGGAAAATGTTAATAATTGATTGGAAACTTGAAGATATTCCTCTTGGTCCCGCTCCAGAAAAAAGGATTTCTCAAAGAGAAGTAAAAGATATTTGTTCAAGGCTCGGTTTAAAAATAAATGAAGAATTTGAAGCCGGACCCTATCATTATGGTCTCGTCTTAACTAAACTATAAAAATATGATGTTAAAAAATTTGTTTTCAAGCACTTATTGGTTTGAACTTATTCCTGGTCCGATTGGTCAAAGTGGAAAAATTTTTTTCTTAGCACTTTTAGTTATTTTCTTAGTTGGCGCAGTTTTAACGACAATTTATAAAAAAAGGTCCAAGCTTTATAAAAGAACTTTAATTCGAAGTTATGACTTTTTTGCCGCTAATTTTGTTTTAGCAATAATCTTCTTCTTTTTCCGCTACGAAAACCTACCTTTTTTATCCGGTCGTTTTTGGTTAGCCGCTTGGTTTCTTTTAATAATTGCTTGGCTTTATTTTATTCTTAAAGATTTAAAAGGTTTACCAGAAAAGAAAAAAGAAGCGGAATTACAAAAAATTAGAGAGAAATACATTCCTTAGTTAATTAAAATAATGAGTTTTTTAAAAACCTCCTGGCTTAAGCTCGGAGGTTTTTTAATTCTAGAAAACCTATTTTATGAATAAAAAACAAGAATTAGGAAAAAGAGGGGAATTTATTGCAAAAAATCATTATCTTAATCTAGGCTATAAATTATTGGCGGAAAATTGGCGCAATGGCCGAAATGAAATTGATTTAATTTTTAATAAAAATAAAGACCTAATTTTTATTGAAGTTAAAAGTAGAAACTTTAATGTCCTTGATTTAAATGCTATTCCGTTAACAAAAAAACAAGTAATTAATTTAAAAAAGGCAATATTAGCCTACTGCTACCTTAATAAAATTCCTCTAGAAAATACACAATTAGACTTAATATTAGTGATTTTTAAGCAAAATTGCAAAAGAGCAGTAATAAAAAAATATTATAATATCTTGAGCTAAAAATCATATTGTCTTGTTTTAGGGATTATGCTAAAATATTAGTGATAGAAAAATAAATTAAAAAAACTAGAAAGGTGGTGAAATTATGAAAAAATTATTAAAAAATTTAGCAGCTTTCGCAATTGTCGCTGCCTTTTTGGTTCCAGTTTTTGCTTTACCAGCATTAGCTCAAACAGACAATGATCCATATGGCACACAACTAGTTGAAGATGGTTTAGGTGGATCTCTTGGTGATGTTGAGCAAGATCCTCGTGAAGTCATCGGCCGTTTTATTAAATTTGCCCTTGGTTTCCTTGGCTTAATTGCTGTAAGTATCATTTTAATCGGTGGATTTAAATGGATGACTTCTGGTGGTAGCGAAGAAAAAACCGGAGAAGCAAAGAAACTTCTAGGCGCTGGTGTTGTCGGTTTAATTATTGTTCTAGCCTCATGGGGTCTAGCAACTTGGTTAATTGAAAATATTAGTACAACCGTCAGTAATTAAGATACTTTAGTCAGTAGTCCTAAGTAATTAGGATTTACTGCCTTAATTAAAAGTCTTCAGGAATTCCTCTTTTAATTAAGGCAGTGAATTTATCTCAAATAATTTCTTTATGAAAAAATTTAAATTCTTTTTTCCGGTAATCTTTTTTTTATTTTTATTTTTTACTTTTTCCTCTTCAGTGTTGGCTCAAAACGCTGCTTCAGAAGATGTCTTAAAAGGCTTAAATGAAGCGGCTAATGTAGTTCCAGCTTATCAGGAACAAATCAATACTAATGAGCCCTATGACGAAAAATTTATTGCTACTAAACTTGGCGATATGATTGGCTTCGTCCTTTCTTTTATTGGAGTCTTATTTTTAATTTTAACAATTTACGGTGGTATAAATTGGATGACTGCCGGAGGTAATGAGCAAAAAGTAGAAAAAGCTAAAACAATAATAATAAACGCTATTATTGGTCTTTTAATTGTTCTTTCCGCTTACACAATAACTAGCTTTATAGGTAACCAATTTGCAAACTAATGAAAACCCTAGTTAAAAAAATAAAATATTTAATTTTAGCTGGAATAATTTCGCCGATATTAGTTTTGGCTTATGATTTTGAAGAAAATAGCGGTTTAAATATAACTGCCGGGAAAGCAGGGTATGTTGACGAACAAAAATCTATTGATGGCATGATCGTACAAGGAATAAAACTAGTTCTAACTTTTGTTGGTGTTTTATTTTTAATACTAACAATTGTGGCTGGCTTTAAATGGATGACCGCTCGAGGAAATGAGGCTGAAGTTGAAAAAGCAAAAAAAATGTTCATTCAAAGTGTTATTGGAGTTTTAATTATTTTAGTAGCTTACGCTCTTAGTTACTTTATCGTTCAATTCTTTTCCGAGCCCTATCTTACTTAATTATGAAAAAATTAATAATTGCTAGCTTCATATTTTTTAGCCTAATCCCCGGTCTTTGTTTAGCGCAAGATACTGAGAGCTCTGGTCGAAATTTAAAAAATGCTTTTAAAGAGGTCCAAGAGGAAGTTGGTAATAATGCGGGCTATAACACAAAAGATGATGTATCACTAGAAAAGATGATTAGTAAAATAATAAATATTGTCCTGTCTTTCATAGGAATAATCTTCATGATTTTATTAATTCTTGGCGGTTTTAATTGGATGACCGCCGGTGGTCAAGAGGCTAAAGTTCAAGAAGCCTCAAAAACAATTAAACAGGCGATTATTGGTTTAATTGTTGTTCTTGGCTCTTATGCAATAAGTTACTTTATTATCAAGGCTTTTTCTTTTCTAGCCTCTTAAATTTTTAATATGAAAATCAAAAACCATCTTCAAGCTTTCTTCGGAATTATAATTATCACCGCCTTTCTAGTTCTTCCGTTTCTCGTTTTTGCTGAAAATCTAGTAACTCCTGACCCAGACCCCTCAAGCTTTAAAAACGCAAGCGAAAACAATAAAGCTCTTGATAAATTAAAAACAATTGGTAAAGATAGTGGTTATAAGGAAGACATTAGTTTAGCTACAGCTACTGGCCAAGTTGTGCGTGCAGCGTTAAGTTTATTAGGTATAATTTTCATATTTTTAATTGTTATTGGTGGTTATAAGTGGATGACGGCCGGAGGAAATGAAGAAAATGTTAAAATCGCGACTAATTATATAAAAAGAGCGACAATCGGTTTGATTGTTATTCTCTCTGCTTGGGCAATTTGGTTTTTTATTGCCTCAAGACTTGCGGCTTCTTCTTCTTAAATTATACGCATATGAAAAAAATGAACAATATTTTAAAATTAACACTCTTCCTGTTTATCTTAGTTGTTCCAGTTTTAGTAAGTCAGGCGCAACTTATTGATCCAACTGTTTTAAATTTAGACGAAAAATCTAATGAGTTTAAAGTTGGGGCTGGATTCCAAGATGCGGACATTGAAACTGTCTCAATAATAGTTATTAAAACCGCTCTTGGCTTTTTAGGCTTGATTTTTCTAGTCTTAACAATTATGGCTGGCTTTAAATGGATGAATGCGGGGGGTAATGATGAAGACGTGAAGAAGGCTCAAACTTCAGTCAAAAATGCCACAATCGGTTTAATAGTAGTTCTAGCTGCCTACACGATGACCGTCTTTGTCTTTGAACGCTTGCCTCTTGCTAATGGCTTAGATGAATCAACCTCACAAGTTGCTACAGGGGCCGGGCTTGTTAGTATGGGTGTTGGCGGTTTGGTAGCAACGATTATTGGCGTTATTTTAAGTTTCCTCGCGTTAATATTCTTAGTCTTAACAATTATGGCCGGCTTTAAATGGATGACAGCCGGAGGTAATGATGAGGAAGTTAAGAAGGCTCAGACCTCTTTAAAAAATGCGGTTATCGGACTCGTGATTGTTCTAGCGTCTTATGCCATTACCTACTTTATCTTCAATAGCTTGCCTTTTTCAGGAGGAGAGTCATCGATGACAGAACTTACATAGTTTTTTTCTTATTATAAATTTAAAACCATAAAAATCATTCTTAAAAGGATGATTTTTTTAATAAAAAAGGAGCTCGTTCAAAAGCTCCTCTGATAAATTTTCGTATAATTCTTACCACCTGCGTCTTTGCAATGTGGTCATGATATCATACTTGTTTCCTTTTGCATCCCGGAATTCCGATAAACCAGGACGAGAAATTTTTGTGATAGTGTTTATCTCCCTTCCACGTATGGAAACGAAGCGATATTCCCCTGGAGAAGGAATATCAAATTCAACTATTCCACCGTTTCCAGAAACTCTAAATTCTCTTTTCCAAGTTCCGGGACCATAGACATGAAAGGTAACGTTTTCGTACCATTCATTTACTATTAATCCTTTGAGCCCACTTGCTGGGGTCTCATTAGCTCCTCCTGGTTTGCCAATGCCGCTTGTATAAGCGTCAACATAACTTATAGTTGCATAAGCATCAGCGACCGCTCTAAGTTTTTTCGGATTGTTTCCTTTAGAGCTAACAACTCTTTTTTTACTGCTACCAGCCGTTCTTTCGAGAAACGCCTGTTTTGTCACCTTAAGATCCAAAACTTTTGCCCGATAAAGAGTAATAAGCGAATCATTTACGGCCGTTCTTTTGGCGTACGATTTGGCTGACTGGCCGTTCCCACTTCTTCTGAAATCGGCCACCATTCTATCATTTTCCTTTTTCAAGGATTCGATGCTGGCCTCGTGGTCATCAATCAGCTCATTAAAGAGCTCGATTGAGTTGTTAATCTCTACGGCGTTTTTGTCGCCGTAATAGAACGTGTTCCGCTGAGCGGAAACTGAAATAGCCAAAGCAAAGCTCAAACCCAATAATACTAATACTTTTTTCATGATAAATCCTCCGATTTTTTTTATTGTTACTTATTTTTATTTTAAAGTTCTAAGAAACTTAAAATCTTAATTATTTTTAATTAAAATCTCAATTTTCATAGCTCAATTATAGCATACATTTTAAAATTTGTCAATAGTTTATCCACAGTTCATCCACTGAGCTAAGCTTGACTTTTTTTTGCTTATATGCTAAGATTGACGGTCATGCAATCCCAGCTGACATATAAGTTGGGATTTTTTAATTGGCAAAAATAAATAAAAATTTAAATATGAAAAAAATACTTCAGTTAGCTGAAGAAATAATTCCTCTGAGTAAACGTCAGGGCTTTTTCCTTGTGCTCATTATCGCTTGTTTCTTCCAGTTTGTCCTATTTTACTCTCCAGCTTTAGCCGAGGACGCAGTTAAAGATTATAAAAATAATATTAATTCTGAGGCGCAAATAAAACCTGAGGCGCAAACAGAACCTGAAGCCCAAACAAAATCTGAGTCACAAACAGAGCCAGAAATATTAATTACTATGTCTTCTAGTAAGGAAGGGTCTCCGTTTATTAACACTAATCGTCAATTACGAGAAACGACTAATGCAATTATTAATCCTCGAAATTTAAACTACAATCTAAAAACAACTGCAAGCGGAGAAATCGGCGAATTGGCCGTAGATGATGCTACTAATAATAGTTCTAGTGACAATTCTGAAATTAAAAAAGTCGCTCTAGCTTTAGAACCAGTTCCGGAAAATACTGAGCCAGAAATAAGAGTAATTAGTTCTGGTGTTCATACTATGACTGCTTATAATTCCGAAGTTGGACAAACCGACAACAGTCCTTGTATTACCGCTAATGGCTTTAATGTTTGTACTCACGGAATAGAAGATACAGTTGCCGCTAACTTTCTCCCCTTTGGTACTAAAGTTAGAATCCCGGACTTGTTTGGTGATAGAATTTTCGTTGTCCGCGATAGAATGAATAAAAGATATTCTGATAGAGTTGATATCTGGATGCTTGAAAGAAGTGACGCTATTCAATTTGGTGTCAGAAGAACAAGAATTGAAGTAGTTGAAATTATAGAGCCAGAAATACCAGAAGTTAGAGATCTAAAAATAAAATCAGTAATTAGCCGACTATAAAATAAAAAATCTCCTACAAAGGAGATTTTTTATTTTAGCGCTTATCAATCTTTAAACAATTAAAACAAGAAGCTTAAAATACTACGGCTACGGCGTAAAGCTTTTTCTTTTTTTAATAAAGCGATTGTTGTTTTAACTACCGTGTCCGGAGTTAAAGAAATACTATCTATTCCTTCTTCTACTAAAAATTCAGCGAATTCAGGAAAATCGCTTGGCGCCTGACCACAAATTCCAACTTTACGTTTATTTTTCTTAGCAACTTTAATTAATTGACGAATTAAAGTTTTAACCGCTTTATTATTCTCATTCGCCTCACCAATTACTTTTAAAGTTCCTCCAGAATCACGATCAATTCCTAAAGCAAGTTGAGTTAAATCATTTGAACCAATAGAAAAGCCATCAAAAATCTGACAAAATTCTTCAGCTAAAATAATGTTACTTGGAATTTCAGCCATCACATAAATTTCCAAGCCTTTATCACCACGCTTAAGTCCGCATTCGGCCATAATTCTTTGAACTTCTTTGCCTTCTTCAATTGTTCGACAGAAAGGAACCATGACTTTTAAATTCTTAAGTCCCATTTCCTCTCTAACTCTTTTAATTGCCTCACATTCTAATTTAAAAGCTGGTAAAAATTCCTTTGAGTAATAACGAGAAGCACCCCTGAAACCAATCATCGGATTTGATTCAATTGGCTCAAACTCTCGGCCGCCAATTAAATTAGCGTATTCGTTACTTTTGAAATCGCTAAGTCTTAAAATTACATCTTTAGGATAAAAAGCTGAGGCTAAAACAGCAACTCCTTGAGCTAAACGATCAACAAAATATTCGGTCTTCTTTTGATAAGTTTCCGTCATCTTCTCAATCGTCTTTTTTGCCTTCTTATCTTTTAATTTAGCAAAATGCACTAGAGCCAGAGGGTGAATTTTAATGTAATTATTAATGATAAATTCTAAACGAGCTAAACCAACTCCATCATTAGGTAAAAATGAATGTGGAAAAGCCATATCAGGCTCACCAACATTCATCATTATTTTAGTTTTAGTTTTCTTAAGACCTTTAATATCAGTTGTCTCAATTTGAAAAGGAATTTTTCCTTCATAAACATAACCAACCTCGCCAATAGAACAATCAATCGTTACTTGGCGTCTTGGATTAATTTTTTTCGTCGCATTTTCAGTCCCAACGATACAAGGAATCCCAAGTTCACGAGAAACAATCGCGGCATGACAAGTTCGGCCACCTTTATCGGTCACAATCGCCGAAGCAATTTTCATAATCGGCTCCCAATCAGGATCAGTCATATCAGTTAACAAAACCTGACCCGCTTTAAACTTAGAAATATCTTTAACTGACATTATTTTATTAACTTCGCCACTACCAATTTTAGAACCAACACTTTGACCGCTAACCAAAACTTTTAATTTGTCTTTTTTCTCAAGTTTATAACTTTCAATAACATTAACATCCTTACGACTCTGAACTGTTTCCGGTCGCGCTTGGGTAATATACATTCTTTTGGAAATTCCATCATAAGCGAACTCCATATCCATCGGTTTTTTATAGTGTTCCTCAATAATCATCGCCCATTTAGCTAACTCTAAAACTTGGCTGTCGTTTAAGGATGGTTTTTTTGCGTCACTAGCTGAAACTGGTAGATCTTTAACTGGGTTTTTGCCACCTGGATTATAAACCATTCGTAAATTTTTAGTGCCGATAGAACGAGAAATAATTTTTTCCGTTTCTTTAAAAACTAAAAATGAGTCAGGAGTAACTTTTCCCTGAACAATATTTTCTCCTAAACCAAAGATTGAATTAATTAAAACAACGCCGCTAAAGCCTGATTCCGTATCAATACTAAACATAACACCAGACGAACCCTTATCGGCTCGCACCATTTTTTGGACGCCGACCGAAAGAGAAATAGAAAAGTGATCAAACTTTTTATCTACCCGGTAAGAAATAGCCCGATCGGTAAAAAGAGAAGCAATACATTTTTTAACTGCTAAAATTAAGTCCTCTTGTCCCTGAACATTTAGAAAGGTTTCCTGCTGACCGGCGAAAGAAGCATCTGGTAAATCTTCGGCGGTTGCGCTAGAACGAACAGCAACATCAGAATTCTTCTCACCATGTTTTTTTGACAACTTGCGATAAGCTTCGGCAACTTGATCTTTTAAATCTTGAGGAAGTTCCGCCGCCATAATTGTTTTTCTGATTTCCGCTCCTCTGGCCATCAAATCTTTAACATTGTGAGTATCAAGACCTTTAATTATTTTTTTAATTTTTTTCTTTAAGTCGTTAGCTTCAAAAAAATAATTATAAGCCTCGGCTGTTGTTGCAAAACCATCAGGAATTCTCACTCCTTTTTTGCTCAAATTAGAAAACATCTCACCAAGAGAGGCGTTTTTACCACCGACAGAAGGAACATCTTTAATTCCTAGCTCTTCAAAAAAAAGAACAAATTTTTTCTTACTCATAGATATTTAATTTTATATTTTTATAAATTTATTATAGCATTGTTTTTTGTTTCTGAAAAATATTTTTTAAAAAGTTTGCAAAAACTTAATTTAAAATATTTTCAAGAGCCATCTTTACTTTATTCTAATTATGATTTATTATTTATTCAGGTTAAATCAAAACTAACTTAATAGAGCGGATGTGGCGAAACTGGTAGACGCACTTGGCTTAGGACCAAGCGGGGCAACTCTTGAGAGTTCGAGTCTCTCCATCCGCACCAAATGATAAATTTTCTTCACAACTTTAATCCCAGTCCGGTTATGTTTAACCTAGGACCGCTCCAAATAAATTGGTACGGTTTTTTTGTGGCTCTAGGAATGCTAATCGCCCTATTTCTGATTTTAAAAATTGGCGAAAAACGTAAAATTCAGAAAGAATTTTTGCTTGATTTATTTTTTTGGACCATAATCTTTGGCATCTTAGGAGCGAGACTTTATGATGTAATTTTAGAGCTACCATTTTATTTAAAAAATCCAGGGCAAATAATAAAAATCTGGGAAGGCGGACTCGCTATTCATGGCGGAATAATTGCTGGACTTTTAGTCTTTATCTTTTTTGCCAAAAAAACAAAAATTAGTTTTTGGAAATTAGGGGCAATTAGCGTCCCCGGTTTAGCTCTGGCTCAAGCCATTGGTCGTTTTGGCAATTATTTTAATCAGGAACTTTTTGGCTTGCCAACAAATCTTTCTTGGGGAATCCCAATTGCTCAAATAAATAGACCTTTAGAATTTATCAATGAAATTTACTTTCAGCCTACTTTTATTTATGAAAGTTTAGGCTCTTTAACAATATTTGCAGTCCTTATTTTTTTAACTTATACACAGTTAAGAGCAAAAGGAAGCAAAGAAACTAGTTTTGATATTTTGCTAGTTACGCTTTACATGTTATCATATTCTATATTGAGGTTTAGTTTAGAATTTATTCGGATTGATTATTCTCCACTTATCTTTGGTCTACGTGCGCCCCAAGTAATAAGCTTAGTAATGGCTCTGGTTGCCATTTTTATCATGATTAAAACTTATGTTATTCAAAAAAAAGAGAGGCTTTAAACCAAAACACCAACTAACTATTCTTTATTTAGTTGGTTTAATTATCTCTTTTTCATCCGCTCTACCAGCCTATGTCAATTCAAGTTTTATTAGTCAGTTCACTGACCTTAGTTTTGTTAGTTTATTTTTTGTTATTGCCAATCTAGCAACCTTATTATTTATTCTAAGATTTCCCCAGACAATAAAGCGTTTTGGCCATCATAATACCTTTAAACTTCTTCTTTTTCTTTATAGCGCCTCCTTATTTTTCTTTGCTATTGCCGATTCTTCTTTAACTGCTTTAATCGGGATTGTTTTCTTCACCGCCTTCTTAAATCTAACCTTCATTAAACTTGATTTATTTATAGAAATATTTACAAAAAATGCTGATACCGGAAAAGTTAGAGCGCTTTATTTAACAATTTGCAATTTAGGTTGGGTTTTAGCACCAACATTTTCTGGTTATTTAATTAGCTCTTTCGGCTATAGTTTTGTTTATTGGTTATCAGGCTCAATTATAATTCCAACTCTCGTTTTCTTTTTAATTATCAGCCCACACTTAAAGTCAAAAATTAAATACGCTGAAGAGGGAATGAAAAAAGTAATTAGAAAAATGTGGCACAACAAAAACCTAAGAGGGATATTCTTTGTTGCTTTAATTCTTCAGCTATTTTACACAACTGCCGTTGTTTATATTCCTATTTACCTTCATCAAACCTTAGGAATGAGTTGGGAAATTTTAGGTCCAATTTTCTCTTTTATGCTAATTCCTTTTATTATTTTTCAAATACCAGCTGGCTTTTTAGCTGATAAATATTTTGGCGAGAAAGAAATGCTTTATATTGGTTTAAGTATTTTAACAATCTCTTTAGTTGGAATCTTTTATGTAAACCAACCGATTGTTTGGCTTTGGGCCGGACTATTATTCTTTAGTCGTGTTGGTGCTGCTTTAATTGAGGCGATGAGAGAAAGTTATTTCTTTAAGATAGTTAGTGCTAAAGATTTAGAGATGATCAATCTTTTTCGTTTAACTGGACCAGCTGCTTATATTATTGGCCCGGCTTTAGCCATATTAATTACTGTCTTTTTGCCAATTCACTTTATTTTTCTTGTTTCTGCTCTATTAACGGCTTTAGGAATTATCTTAGTTTGGCCGATGAAAGATAGTTTATAACCAGAAAATCAATCGGAAAATCAATCTTGACTTTGAATCTTTTTTCTTATAAGATTAAGTTGTTGCGGGTATCGTATAATGGCTTTTATATCAGCCTTCCAAGCTGAGGATGGGGGTTCGATTCCCCCTACCCGCTCAATTAAAAAAGAGTAGTCCTGTCGGACTACTCTTTTTTAATTTTGTAGTCAGAAGGGGGAATCGAACT
>JAACPL010000017.1 GCA_009995495.1 Candidatus Falkowiibacteriota bacterium | reverse complement strand
CGTACTCTTTTTAATTAGTCATGGTCGAGTTAGGGAATCGAACTGGGTTGAAGCGAGACGCGAGCGACGGCGGAAGCCGGAGAGAGCAGACGAGCGTCGGACGGATTGCCTTGAATGGCAATCCGGACGCCGACTCTGGACAAGTGAGCCCGCCGCACTTCTGGCGGCGGGCGAGGGCGATAATTCCCCTAGAGACTACTAATTTAAAAACGCTCAGCGTAAGCTGGGCGTTTTTAAATTAGTCATATAAATTTTTTACTGTATATTTACTGTATGCTATTCTGTGGATAATTAAAAAAATTAAAGCTAATAAAGAAAGGGATTGGGACTGGGAAAAAATAAATGAAAAACATTCTTAAAATTAGTAATTCATATTTTTAGAATAAAAAAAGCGGAGTAGTTTTATTCCGCTTTTGTATTTTTTGTTTCAACCAAGAATAAAGTCAATAGTCAAATCCCTCCTTGTAAAATCACTAAAAAATTGTTATAAATATAATATATTTAAACAAACTAAATTTATGAAAACAGTTGTTTTATGTGGTAGCCGTCGCTTTAAAACGGAAATAAGAGAATTTGCTAGTCAATTAAAAAGCCTTGGCGTCGTTGTTTATGAGCCCCATTTACATTCTGGGCAAGAAGAATGGGCCAACTTATCTGAGGAATATAAAAATTTTGTTGTGCTTGGATTAACTCATGATCATTTTTATAAAATTCAAATGGCAGATGTAGTTTTTGTGTTCAACAAGGACGGCTATTCTGGTAATAGTACAACTTTAGAAATTGGTTATGCAGTCGCTCTCGGTAAACCTATTTATGTTTTAAGTGATAGTGATGAAGAGCGTTGTCGTCGCGCTTTATTTAGAGAAGTTATTTCTTCAGCTGCTGAATTAGTTAACAAACTAAAATAACTATGGCAAATAAATGCGACAATAAAAGTGTGGGCATGTTGGTTTGGCGAGATGAAAAGTTATTATTAATTGAAAGAAAGAAAAAGCCCTTTGGCTTCGCCCCTCCGGCAGGACATCTTGATGGCGATAATTCTTTTGAACAAGCGGCAAAACGCGAACTAAAGGAAGAAGTTGGGTTAGATGCAAACAAGATTGAATTAATAATTGAAGGCCGGAAAGAAAATCCCTGTCGTCGCGAAGGTGGAACTTGGCATTATTGGAAAATATATAAAATTGAAGCAAACGGCGAAGTTAAAAGAAGCGAAGATGAAACTAAACAAGCAAATTTTTTTACGAAAGATGATTTATTATCACTAGCATTAAAAACTGAGCAGTATATTAATGGTCGTATAACTCAAGAAGATTGGGAGAAATCGCCCGGGCTTGAAATAGTTTGGTATGAATGGTTAAAAAAATTACAAATAATCTAATTTATGAAAATCACAATTTGTGGTAGCATCGCCTTCTATCAAGAAATGGAAGAATTAAAAGAATCATTAAGTTCTCGGGGGCATGAAGTTTATATTCCTCTACTTAATAATGAGGCTCCAGCGGAAATGGGTGGCGGTAAAAAAATATATTTTGGTAAATATATTGAAGATAATGGCGGCATAGATTCCTTCTTGCCCGATCATCAAATTTGGGACCTAAAAGAAAAAGCAATTCGTGATCATTATGAAAAAATTGAATGGGCTGATGCAATTGTTGTTGCTAATTATGAAAAAAGAGGTCTGAGCGGTTATGTTGGCGGGAACACTTTAATTGAAATTGGCCTGGCTTTTTATCTTAATAAAAAGATTTTTATTTTAAATCCAGTATCATCAGATATTTCTTATAAACAAGAGATAATGGGAATGAAACCGGTAATGCTTAACGGCGATTTATCACTGATTAATTAAAGTTGTGGTTACACATTCATTTATGCTCTTGCCAAAATAATAATGATTTGTTATGATAATTTTCGTTAATATCTAAACACAAAAACGATGAAAATCGTATTTGTTTTTGCGCCTATAGCTCAGTTGGTAGAGCAGCTCCCTTTTAAGGAGAAGGTCCCAGGTTCGAGCCCTGGTGGGCGCACAAAGTATTAGCCGACTTAGCTCAGCTGGTAGAGCAGCTGTCTTGTAAACAGCAGGTCGTCGGTTCAAGCCCGACAGTCGGCTCCATAAAATAAAAAAGAACCGCTATTTTATTGTTAGCGGTTTTTTTAATTAAGCTCTGCTAATTAAAGAAAAAATTTTGATTAATTATTTTTTCTTCATCCTCAAAGCTTCCATCATCTTCAATGGCCTCAAAACCATCTTTCACGATAAGAAAGCCGGCGCGTAATATCGGCCTAGGACAAAAATACTTTGGCATCAACCTTGTATAAATCAAGGAATTCAAAAAAACGAAAAGCATATTATAAGACTCAAAAATCTTAATAAAATCTTTCCAGCTATCAAAGGGGAAATCTAATTCCTGTTCTTCGTATTGGCGTTCAGCCTCAGCCCCGACCTTGTCAAGTAAAGACTCGCTCTCTGATTTAAGTAAAATGCCCAAATTATATTCATTTAAACCAAAGGTGGGCGCCAAGATAATTAACTCTCCATATTTTTTAATGATGAGAGTAAAGATGCGTTTTTCAGCGTCCCACATTTTACTAATAACAACCTCAGTTGTTGTTTTTTTTAAAGCAGGTTCTATATAATCGCAATCTTTTAATTCAAAGAAGCCATCAAGAAAAGTTCCTGCAAACGATTTCATCAATTTCTCATCCATCTTAGTTTCCTCCTATATTTTAATTTGGTTTATTTTTTAAATAACTATTATTTTCTAAGCAAAACTTACCAAAATTTCCCCCTCTTGTCAATTATTTTATAATCTAAGTAAAACCCTCTCTTTATTAGTGTATAAACAGTTAAAAAACTCTTAATAACTAAGCAATTATGTGTCTTGAATTCATAACTCTAATGGGTTAAGATAAAACCAAGTTTAAAGTAAAGAGCTAAAATTAAAGCCAAAAAATATGGAAAATAATATCTTAGCGAAAATTCCACCTCATAGCCTAGAAGCTGAAGAGTCTTTACTTGGTTCCCTGTTAATCGATAAGGATGCAATTATTAAAATTGCCGATTCCTTAATGCCTCAAGATTTTTATAAAGACGCTCATAAAATAATTTACGAAACAATTAAAGAACTTTACGGTAATCAAGAACCAATTGATATTATCACTTTGGCTAATCGTTTAGAGGAAAGGAAAAAATTAGAAATTATTGGTGGTAGAAGTTATCTGGCGAAGTTATCAAATGCGGTTGCAACTTCTGGTAATATTGTTAACTACTCAAATATCATCCAACGTAAATCAACCCTAAGAAGACTACAGCAAGCTGCCGCCGAAATTTCAAGTTTAAGCTTTGCTGAAGATAGAGATATTGATGAAATTTTAGATGAAACTGAAAAAAAAGTTTTTGGTGTTTCTCAAAAATATTTAAAAAATGCTTTCCTACCAATTGATAGTCTTTTAACTCAAGCTTTTGAAAGAATTGATGAGCTTCATAAAAAAGGTGGTAAGTTAAGAGGTTTACCAACCGGCTTCCCTGACCTCGATAATCTATTAGCCGGACTACAAAAATCTGATTTAATAATTTTAGCCGCTCGACCTTCTGTTGGAAAGACATCACTTGCTCTAGACATCGCTCGCCAGGCTGCTATTGCCAGCAAAGAGGGGGTTGGAATTTTTTCCTTAGAAATGGGCAAGGAACAATTAGTTGACCGTATGCTTTGTGCTCAAGCTAATGTTAGTTTATGGAAAATGAGAACGGGAAATTTATCAGACAAAGAAGGCGATAATGATTTTGCTAAAATTGGTGAAGCAATGGGTAAGTTAGCTGAGGCACCGATTTATATTGACGACTCTGGAAGTTTAACAATTATGGAAATAAGAGCTAAATGTCGTCGTTTACAAATGGAAAAAGGTTTAGGTTTAATAGTGATTGACTATTTACAATTAATGGAAGGTCGAGGAAAACATAGTGATAATCGCGTTCAAGAAATTGCTGAAATTAGTCGTGGTTTAAAATCAATTGCCCGTGAATTAAATGTACCGATTTTGGCTCTGGCTCAGCTTTCTCGTGCCGTTGAAGCAACTCATCCCGCTATTCCAAAATTATCTCACCTCCGTGATTCCGGCTCAATTGAACAAGACGCTGATATTGTTATGTTTATTTATCGTAAGGCAGCGGATCGTGGTTTTAATGTTGAAGAACTTCCAGCTGATGAAAGGCATCTTGCTGAACTCTATATTGCCAAACATAGAAATGGACCGACGGGAAAGGTTAATTTATTTTTTGATGAAACAACAACTAGTTTTAAGAGTACAACCAAAAAATATGGCAATGATTCTGTGGAATTTTAATGAAAGATTAACTTAAGATTGTTAAATTCTTAAAAAAGCTTTAAAATAAGAAGACTAAGAAAAAATAAACAATTAATGAGAAAAATATGTTCAACAAATTAAAACAATTTAAAGATTTAAGAGATAAGGCTAAAACTATGCAAAGTGCTTTAGCCGGAGAAACGATTAGTCAAGAAAAAAATGGAATTAAAGTTTCTTTAAATGGAAATTTAGAAATAATTGAAATAAAATTAAACTCAGATCTTAATAAAAACGAACAAGAAAATTCTCTAAAGTCTTGTCTTAACGAGGCAATTAAAAAGACTCAAAAAGTCATGGCAAAAAAGATGCAAGATATGGGTGGCTTTCCGGGATTAAGTTAATGTTAAGGTTAAGTTTAATTAAAATTAAAAAATCTAAATGCGCTACCCAGACGCAATTAATAAATTAATAAATAAGTTGTCCGAACTTCCTAGTGTTGGCCCAAAAACAGCTGAGCGCTATGTTTTTTATTTGTTAAAACAAAGCCAGGAAGGGCTTGAAGAATTAGCTAGCTCAATCAAAGAACTTAAAGAGAAAACAGTTATTTGCCAAGATTGTCGCGTTATTGCCGATGCTAGCCCTTGTAGAATCTGTAATGATTCAAATAGAGAAAAAACGGTTTTGTGTTTAGTTGAAAATACACAAGACTTAAGTGCGATAGAAGCGACTAATCAATTTAAGGGTCATTATTTCGTGCTTGGCGGGCTAATAAGTACAATTAAAGAAATTGGTCCGGAAAGTTTAGAATTTAGAAGATTATTAAAAAAAATTGAAACTGATAAAATTGAAGAATTGATTATTGCTTTAAACTTTAGTCTTGAGGGAGAAACTACCGCCCTTTATTTAAAAAGGTTGTTGAAAGATAAAATAAAAATAAGTCGTTTAGCTAAAGGTTTACCAGCTGGCAGCGACTTGGAGTATGCGGATGAGTTAACTTTGGCAAGTGCTTTGAAAAATAGAAATGAATTGAAATAGATACTTAGACTCTAAAAACTAAGTTATACTTTTTTATCATAAAAATCTACAAGGGGGTATGATTTTCCTTTAATAGAAGTATTTAATATATCATAGACTATCGGGTCAATCATTTTTTCAGGATCAATTTTGGAAATTTCTTCTTCAGAAAACCATCCCACCTCTGAAATAAACTCATCATTTTGTTTTTGAGTTTCTTCTTCTGGAACTATTGGATCATCTTCAGTTTTTGCATTAAAGGCATAATAAATTCTCAATTTATCACTACTTCTTTGAGTAAATGTCCCAATATAATTTGTTAATTTAATAGATACTTTTGATTCTTCTAAAGCTTCTCTAATAGCAGTTTCCATAATGGATTCTCCTTCTTTATCATATGATCCGCGTATAATATTCCATTTTGGATCAGAAAACTTTTTAATTTTCTCTTTTATAAGAAGTATCTTGTTATTCTTGTAAACAACAACCACCACTTTAATTTTTGTATCATAATTCATATATGTTAATTCTATCAAAATTTTATATATTTTAATACTATTATTAATTTTAATATTATTAATTTTAAATTGAATAAAAAAAACCGCCAACAAAGAGTTGACGGTTTTTTATCAGCTTAAAATATTAAGCAATTGAAGTAATTTTTAATTCAGTTTTAATTTGACGGTGACCTAAAGTTCTTTTGTATCTTGTTTTATTCTTGTATTTCACAACAGTAACTTTATCGCCTTTGGCAGTTTCAATCACTTCCGCTTCAACTTTCTCTCCTAAAGAAGGTGTCCCTAATTCAATCTTGGATCCTTCTGCAACTAAAAGAGTATCTAATTTAACTTTAGATTTTGGTTCGGCTTCAAGTTTCTCAACTTTAATAGTATCACCCTCTTTAACGCGGTATTGCTTACCGCCAGTTTTTACGACTGCAAATTTTGACATATTTTTTTTATAAATTTTTTATGGGCCACCAGGTTTAATAATAGTTTAAGCTTTTTTTTAAATAAAAGCAGGACTTATCCCTAATGCTTATTTATAATAGCAAACATTTGAAAAATGTCAATAAATGAGCTAAGATTTATCTTAGAAAGAGCTTAAATGAGCTTTTTTAAATTAATTAGCTAATATAAGTCAAAAAACAAAATATAATTATATGGCAAAATTCATAATTAATGGTGGTAATAAATTAAAGGGAGAACTTAGCGTTTCTGGTGCAAAAAATAATGCTCAAATTATGTTACCAGCAGCCCTATTATCAGCCGAAGAAATGACCCTAAGAAATATTCCAAGAATTGACGGAGTTGAGAAAACTTTAGAACTTTTAGCTGATTTAGGGGTAGAAATTGAAGACAATGGTCGAGAAATTAAAATAAAGGCGGAAAAACTAAACAAACTTGAACTTGATCAAAAAATTGCTGACAAATTTAGAACTTCAGTTATGTTTGTCGCGCCGATGTTAGCTCGTTTTAAAGAAGTTATTTTTCCTCATCCGGGCGGTTGTGTAATTGGTGCTGCTGGTCGTCCGATTGATTTATTTTTAGAAGGCTTCTCTGCTCTTGGTGCTAAAGTCGAAGTTGGAGAAAATTTTTATCACATCAAAGCCGAAAAACTAAGTGGAACTGATTTCTTTTTTACAACCGCAACTGTAACTGGAACTCAGAGTATGATTATGGCCTCTTGTTTAGCGACAGGAAAAACTATTTTAAGAAATTGTGCAATGGAGCCGGAAATTGAAGCTTTAGCTGATTATTTAAATTCTGTTGGTGCAAAAATAACTGGCACTGGTAGCCCAACAATAACTATTGAAGGAGTTGAAAAAATTTCTGGTGGTATTTGTAATATAATCCCTGACAGAATGGAAGCTGGCTCCTTCGCTTTAATGGCAGCAGCAACTAATTCAGAAATTACCATTAATAACTGCGAGCCCAACCACCTTTTAAGCTTATTGGCTATTTTTGATAAAATTGGTGTTAATTATGAGAAGGGAGAAAATTTTATTAAAATGAAAAAGTCAACGGAAATTAAAGCTTATAATTTAAAAACCCATGAATACCCAGGCTTTCCAACCGATTTACAATCTCCCTATGTCGTTTTAATGACTCAGGCTAAAGGCGCTTCTTTAATTCAAGAGACAATTTATGATCGGCGCTTGATTTGGACTGATATGCTTTCACAAATGGGAGCTAATATCATTATGTGTGACCCTCACCGAGTTGTAATTAATGGACCAACTAAACTTTATGCTAAAAAACTTATTAGCCCCGACATTCGCGCCGGCATCGCCTTAGTTATTGCCGCCTTAATAGCTGAGGGTACAACTGAAATTGATAATATTTATCAATTAGATAGAGGCCATGAAGAACTCGATAAACGCTTAAACCTTTTAGGCGCGGATATCAAACGAGTTGATTAAAGTTTGAGTAAATTAATTTCTACTTATGAATAAAAAATTCCGCGATTCTCTATTTTTCTTTTTTGTTTTTGTTTTTATTTTTGGAACAATCTTCCTTTCGCTTTATGCTTCTGGCTATAAATTTAATTTAAGCTGGCCGCTTGAATTTAACCGTTTATTAATTAAAACTGGGATGATAGCTCTTAATTCTGATCCCAAAGGGGCAATAATTTATCTTGACGGAAAAGTTCAACCAAGCGTTGCTTGGCGTCCTTGGCAAAAGAAATATTTAAGCACGCCAGCAAAAATAAAAAATGTCATCCCTGGGGAATATGAAATTATGGTTGAACGCCCTGGTTATTGGCCTTTTAAAACTACCCTCAGGGTCAATTCTGGACTAACAACTTTTTATGAAAACATCAGTCTTTTTAAATCAGACAATCCAACTATTAAAGCCATCAGTGATGAATCTTTAAGTGAAGAAACTATTGATTTGAGTCCAAATGGTCATTATTTATATCTAAACGAATCAACTAAAATAATAAATCTAAATAAAGAGGGAGAAAGAAATATTTTAGCTGATTATGAAAACTTAATTTCAACCTCAAGTCTAAGATTAGACGGTTCTTGGCAAAAAAATAATGAATTTTTATTCGCTGGAATATTTTTTTCGCCAAACAATTTAAATGACGATAAAAATTTTTTAAGCTTAATCGGTTCCGAAGCTGATGATTGGAAATTTGAAGAAAATAGTAATCGACTTTTTTACAAAACAAAAAATAGTCTATCTTATATCGATCTTAATCAAAAACAAGCAACTATAGTTTTAGGAGATTTATTAATTACTGATTACTTACCGAAAAATAAAAGTTTATTTCTAATTATTCCGGCAGAACAACAAAATCTATTACAAGAGTATTCCTATGAACAAGGAGCTTTCATTCAAGAAATTAGTCTTCCCGGTGATGGCGACTATTTATTTGGCGAAGAAAAAAATAATTACTTGTCTATCTATGATAAAAAAAATAAAAGCCTTTATTTACTAGAAAGAGATTATTTAAATAGAGGCTTTAAAAAAATAGAGGGAGTTAAAGCTTGGCAATGGAATAATGATGAGGGGATTTTTTTCATTAGTGACTGGGAGCTTCAATATTTCAATCTCAAAGAAGGACATTTTGACTTACTGGCAAGATTAGGAATAAATTTAGAAGACTTATTAATAAATGAAAAAAATAAATACTTACTCTTATCAAGCAAGCAAGAAGTTGTGGTTTATGATTTGAAGACTGCTTATATGACCACAATTATACAAGCAGAAAAAATTTCCTCACCAGTACTAGATAAAAACAATGATTTATTATATTTTTGGGGTCAAATTGAAGATCAACAAGGTGTTTATCGAATTTCTGTTAAATAAAACCGTTATTTGACTTGCAAGTCCTGAATTAACTTTCTTACATTAGCTCCGATTTCTTTATCTTTTAAAGCAAATTTTAAAGTTGCTTTAACAAAATTAAATTTATTACCAGTATCAAGCCACTCCCCTTCTATTTTTTTACCGTAAAGAGGCTTCTTATTATCGAGCATTAAGTCGAAAGCATCAGCTAAACGAATCTCCCCGGACTTACCAGACTTCATTCCTTTCAAAGTTTTCAAAACTTCTGAGGTAATTACATACATTCCAACCGCAGCTAAATTTGAGGGCGCCTCTTCTTGTTTTGGCTTTTCTACAAATTTATTGATCTTATAATTTCCTTCTTTTAAGTCTTCACCATCAATAACACCAAATTTGCTAACATCACTTAAAGCAACTTCTGATAAACCAACAACCGATTCATTATATTTTTCATAAGTATCAATAACCTGCTTAACTGGAGAGACCTCAGCATCATAAAGCGTATCACCAAACATGACTAAAACTGGTTCATCATCTTTTATTAAATGAGCAGCACATAAAACTGCATGACCATCACCTAAGGGGATTGGTTGGCGAACGTAAGAAAACTTAGCTAGATTTTCTATCTCTCTAACCTTGTCCAAAAGTTCAATTTTATTTTTTTCGACTAAGGTTTTTTCAAGCTCATAGGAGTAATCGAAATGATCCTCAATCGCCCGTTTGCCACGACCAGTAACAAAAATAATTTCTTCAATTCCAGCGGCAACGGCTTGTTCAACTAAATATTGAATTACTGGCTTATCAACTACCATTAACATTTCTTTAGGCTGAGCCTTAGTGGCCGGTAAGAATCTAGTACCAAATCCAGCTACCGGGAAAATTGCTTTTTTAATTTTTTTCATATTTATAATATTATTTTTAATTAAATTAACTTCTAAAACCCCACTTCATAAAATACTTCAGCCAGGAAAAAATATGAACCCAGGTAATTTTGTCTTTAAACAAGGCAATATACCAAGGATTTTTGGCACTATCCCTAGCGTGGTCATGAATAACAACAGCTCTTGGCTCATACACAATTTTTTTACCGTGTTTTTTTATTTCTCGACATAAATCTATATCTTCAAAATACATAAAATAACGAGAATCAAACATTGGTTGATAAATTTCTCCATTTTCAAGTGCCCAAGATTTTTTCAACATTAAACAAGAGCCCATTAACCAATCAACTTCGCGAGTAGTCTTATGATCAAAATCAGTCATCATAAAAATATCTCGTGTTTTTTTAAAAAATTCTCCTAAAAAAGTGCGGCGTAAAATTGGTACAAAGAAAATAGGAAAACGAGAACAAGAAGATTGCAAAGAGCCGTCGGGATAAACAAGTTTTGGTCCAATTAAACCAATATCGGCTTCAGAGCTTAGGCGCTCAAATAAAATTTTAAAAGCTTCGCTATTAATAACAGTATCCGGATTAAGAATTAATATGTGTTGAGCTCTTGCTTCTTTAATTCCTAAGTTATTACCCTCACCCATTCCTAGATTTTTATTACTAATCATCAAATTAAAATTATATTTTTCTTGTAAATCAAAAAGTTCATCACCTGAAGCATTTTCAACGACAATAACTTCATAATTTAAAAAAGATAAATCAGCCCCATAAATAGAGTTTAAACAATTTTCGAGCTTAAAGCGACTTCTATAATTAACAATAATAATTGATAAATCCATATTAAATTAAATAAATCTTTTAATTAAAAACCAATAAACCGACATCAAGGGATTTATAACATATTTTAAAATCGGATTAGAAATTTCTTGGAAATCTATTTTAGCTTGAAAGTTTTGAGCAATATCGGAAAATTTTAGCTTACTAAAAGCTTTAACTTCTTGGCGGTTTTTTATAATGTTATCAATATTTTCAGCCCTTAAAAAGTAGCCATAAATTTTAAGCAACTCTTTAAACCGACAGCTTAAAAGAGCGAAAAAAAACATAGCAATATTCATAAACAATAGGGGTATAAAAATTAAAGCTAGATATTTTTTAGAAGCAAAGATAAATAAAGTTAAATAGCGATTTCTTTCTATATAATAAATCATTTTAACACTTCTACTAAACTCATATTTATGAAAGACAATTGCCTTAGGGGCTAAGACTATTTTATAACCAAGTAAACTAACTTTCAAGCTTAGCTCTATATCATCATGATACATATAAAACTCCTCATTAAGACCACCAACCTTTTCTAACACTTCTTTTCTAATTATAAAAGCACAACCAGAAGCGTAACCCTTAATCTCCGGATAATCTTTTATCTCAAAATTGGGCTGGCCGTAGCCATTGGTAAAACCAAAACCTAAATAATGAATTATATTACCAACACTATTAATCTTAGGGTTTAACTTTTCTGCTTCAGTGTTAGGATAAAGAAGAATTTTAGCCTGAACCAAGCCAGCCTCCGAATTATTTTCTAGAGCCTTAGCTAATTCCAATAAAAAATCAGGTTCAACTTCGGTATCCATATTTAAAGCCACTAAATAGTCGGCCCCATTCTTTATTCCCTCTTGAAAACCCAAGTTATTAGCAGCCGAATAGTTACCATCACTTCTTTTTAATATTTTCGCTTCTGGATATTCATTTTTTAAATAATTAAAAGTTCCTTCGCTTGAATCATTATCAATAATATAAACCTCAAAACTATCTTGATCATAACTTTGCGCACGCAAAGAATCACGACAAGCCCTTAAAAAACGCTCAGCGTAATCATGATAATTAATTAAAACTACAGCTATTTTTTTATTTTCATTATAAATTTCCATTTTTATTATATTTTTACTTGATATTTTCTGTAAAAATGTGATATAATATAAATATTGTTAAGTTTGGGCTCAAAAAAAGTGACCATTGCGAGAACTATAAAAATCCCCTTTTTGGGGATTTTTATTTTATAAAAGCCACCACCAAACGCCAAGCTAACTTCAAAGTAAAATAATCAGCCTTAGGTTCCCATTTTTTAAAATACCTAAGCATTGAATCGCAGAAATATCTCTGGGTTTGACCTAATTTAACCTGAGAAAAGCTAGCACCAACATAGTCAAGGCATTTTGCCGAGGGGCTATACCAAACTTCTCCGCCTAAACGATAAACCTCTTTACAAAAATCAACCTCCTCAAACCAAATAAAATATCTTTCATCCAAAAGCGGCTTATCTTGACCGCTTATTTTTTTATAACTCTCTTTATTTATCAAAAAGAAGGCACCACGAATAGAATCAATTTTCGCTTCTTTTTCATAATCAAAATTTGGTAGAAGATAAGAGTCTAAAACGGAAGGCACAAGATGAGGAACCTTTAAAACAATCATCAATTGATCAAAAAGTTTGGGGAATTTTCTTACCTGTTTTATAATTTCATTCTTTTCATTAACCAGTTTAAAACCAGAAACGACTGCTTGCTGATTTTTCTTGGCCCAATTAAGTGAATTTTCCAAAGTATCAGAATAAACTTGCATATCCGGATTTAGAAGTAAGATAAAATTGCCCTTCGCTTCTTTAATCGCCTGATTATTAGCTTTAGCAAAACCAAGGTTTTCAGTATTAGCAATTAATTTAACTTTAGGGAATTCCTCTTTTACCATCTCCGCGCTTCCGTCGCCAGAGTTATTATCAACCACAAAAACCTCAAAAGAAAAATCTGTTTTTGACGCTAAAAGAGCTTGCAAGTTCGCTCGCAGTTTTTCTTTCACATTCCAGGAAACAATGATAATTGATAAATCCATATTACATTTCTCTTACATTCCTATGCAAATCTTAAATTTTTTTAAACTTCTCTTAAACTTTTCCTAAATACAATTTCAACTTAAACAAATTTTCAACAATTTAAGCCTAGAACTATGACCACTTATTATTTTTATATTTTCTTTAGACACTTTAAACTCAGAGGCAAGAAAACTTATTAATTCCAAATTTGCTTTACCCTTTTCGGCCTGAGCTTTTAAAGCAATTTTTACTGTTTCATCAGCTAAGACTTCTAACACTAGGTTTTTTCCCGCTCCTGGGATTACTTTAATTCTAAGATAAAGTTCCCTCTTTTTAGCTAAAATTTCTTTAAAACTACCTAATTCTAACATAAATTTTTCATAAAAGCTAAAAATTTGTAATAAAAATATAAGAAATTATTAACTTCATTTCCTATTACCATTCTAACCCCTTTTTCTATTTTTTAAAAGCCTAAAAATAATAAAATTAGCTAATTGTCAACTTTATTTTTTTTTTAATTTAAGCTAAACTAAATAAGACAACTGCTTTAAAAATAAACTAAAATAATTTTATGTCACAAGAAGAACAACAAAAATATGAACGACCATCTTGGGATGAATATTTTATTGAAATAACGGAAATGGTTGGTCGTCGTGGCTCTTGTGACAGGGGTCGCTGCGGCTGTGTTATCACTAAAAATAATCGTTTAATCGCTACCGGTTACGTCGGTTCCCCAATCGGCCTAGCACATTGCGACGAAATTGGTCATGAAATGCATACCGTAACTCACGATGATGGTAGTCAAACACAACATTGTATTAGAACGGCTCATGCCGAACAAAATGCAATTTGCGAAGCCGCCAGAATGGGTATCGCTCTTGATGGCTCAACTTTATACACTAAAATGTCACCTTGTTATACCTGCGCTAAAATGATTATTAATGCGGGAATTAAAAAAGTTGTCTGTGCGAGAGAATATCAACCTGGAACTAAAGCTGGACAAAGAACTTTTGATATTTTTAAAGAAGCAGGGATAGAGTTTATTTCTCTTAATAAACCGGCGGAATACTAAAATTAATAATAAGTTAAGTTAAAATATATGCTAAATGTTTTTGTTTATGATGAATTTGGCCCGGAAGATGTGGCGATGATGCAAGCTCTTTATTCCCGAAGTCCAAAAAGTGTAACTGAACATGTTGAAAAAGTTAAAAAAAGTGGTTCTGGTAAATTTATGGAAACTTTTTATGTTGGCTATGGTCATGCAAGTATTGCTGATTGCGGAAGCACAACAATTTTTATAGAAAATATTAGCATGTTAGGAGATAAGGCAATTCAAGACTGGCAATTATACAGCGGCCAAGAAACAAGTACTCGGTATATTGATATGAGCCAACAAGAAATTATTGATCCCTTAGGAACAGAGGAGTCAGCTTTAATTTTAAAAAACTGGATGAGTTTTTACATAAGCAACCAAGAAATAATTCAACAGTATTTAATGCAAAAGTATCCTCGTCAAGCAGAAGAAAACGAAGTAGTCTATACAAAAGCTATTAAAGCTCGAGGTTTTGATATTATGAGAGGGTTTTTGCCTGCGGGAGTAACAACCCAATTAAGTTGGCATACAAATTTAAGACAAGCTGCTGATCACCTAGCATTATTACGTCATCACCCCTTAGCAGAAGCACGTAAAAGTGCCGATATTATTTTGAACAAATTAAAAGAAAAGTATTCAAATAGCTTCTCCCACGTTCTAAATGATGATCAAGAAAAATATAGAATGGAGTCAGTTATGAATTATTCATATTTTCCACCAGAGGTAGCGCCAGTTTTTTCAATGAAAACAAATATTAATATTGACGAATTAAAAAAATATCAAAAACTTATTGATGAGCGCCCAATAAAAACTGGTTTACCTAATTTTTTAAATGATCTTGGCTCTTGCAGTTTTGATTTCTTATTAGACTTTGGTTCTTTTAGAGATATCCAACGTCACAGAAACGGAATTTGTCGCATGCCTCTTTTAACAACTAATCTGGGTTTTAATAATTGGTATTTAGAAGAGTTACCAGAAACATTACGACTAGAAGCAGAAAAATTAATTAAAGAACAAATAGATCATCTAAATAAACTTAAAGCTTCAGTAGAAATTAAACAATATTATATTGCTATGGGTTTTAATGTTTCTTGCCAAGTAACCTATCCTTTAACCGCCGCGATTTATGTTATTGAACTTCGTTCCGGTCGTGCGGTTCACCCATCTTTAAGAAAAATAGCTCATAAAATGTATGAAACTGTGATAAAAGAACTCCCAAATTTAAAACTACATGTTGATTTATCTCCTGATGATTGGGATATTAGACGTGGCTTAGCAGATATTATTAAAAAATAAAATTGAAGCTAAAAAGCTTGAAATATCTTAAAAACTGGTTCATAATTAAAAGTTAAATTAATTATAATTTTAATGGATAAATTAATTATTTGCTTTGTTGGCTTAATTGCTTCCGGCAAAGATGCGGCAAAAAAATATTTGGAACAAAGATACGGTGCTACTAGTTTTCGTTTTTCTTCAGTTTTACGAGACGCCCTAGACTCCCTTGGTCTTGAAAATAGTCGTGATAACTTAATAATTCTGTCTACTTGGGCTAGAGAAACTTTCGGTAACGACCTCCTGGCTAAAGCCATCGCTAATAAAGCTAAAGCAGTCCAAGCAAATTTAATTATTATTGACGGAGCGAGGCGACTTGATGATTTAATTTATTTAAGAGAAAATCCAAACTTTCACTTAATTGCTATTGAAGCTAGCCCAGAATTAAGATATAAGCGTTCACTTTTAAGAAACGAAAACCCCGGAGATGCAGAAAAAAGTTATGAGACTTTTTTAGAAGATCATAAAAAAGAAACCGAAGTCACAATTCCCGAAACTATAGCCCAAGCCGATTTTACAATTGATAATAACGGCGACTTCCCTGCTCTTTATAGACAAATTGATGAGCTTATGAAAAACTTAGACTGGCAAGATAATAATGAAATTATTTTAGTATGAACAACTACCCAGGAAAACTTATTGTCCTCTATGGAATTAATAACCTTGGCAAAAGCACCCAAGCTAAGTTATTAGTGGAAAAACTAAAGTCTGAGGGCTTGAAAGCTGAGTATTTAAAATATCCAATTTACGACTTAAGTCCTTCAGGGGAGATTTTAAACGACTATTTACGCGAAGGAAATTTTTATGATTTGAGCTCAAGAGAAGCACAAGTAATTTACGCCTTAAACCGGACTCAATATCAAGATATTTTAATAGAAAAACTTGAGGCAGGAATTCATATTATCGCCGAGGACTACAAAGGAACCGGCATTGCCTGGGGCCTAGGAGCTGGCGTCAGTGAAGTTTTCTTGAAATCAATTAATTCTCATTTAATTGATGAGGACTTAGTTTTTCTTTTTGATGGAGAGAGATTTATGGAAGCGATGGAAAAAACCCATAAACACGAAACAAATAATGACTTAACAACCAAGGTCCGTTGGGCGCACCTTAAATTAAAAGAAGAGTGTGGCTGGATTAAAATAAATGCTAATTTAAGTATTGAAGAAATTTCCACAATTATTTGGGATAAAGTTTCATCTTTTATTAAAAATGGCGAGAAACCGAAAGAAGAAAAAAAAGCTTTTTATAATTATTCGGGTTTTAATACAGTGAGCGATATTATGAGCTCTAAACATCAGGCAATCTTAGATAAATTAGTTCAAGAAGTTGAAAAAGTTGAGCAAATTGAAACTAAGACTGAAGCTAGAGCGGAAATTGGAATTGGAACTAAAATCGAAGCTAAGGCCGAAATTGAAATTGGAACTAGAGTTGAAGAAGCTAAAGTTGAAGAAGTTAAAGTTGAAGAAGCTAAAATTAAAGAAACTAAGACGGAAATTGAAAACGAAACCAATAATATTTCTGAAGTTAAAAAAACACTAAAACTAAAAATTGAAAAAATAGTAATTGAGGCTAAATTACCAATTAAAGCTCATGATAGTGATGCCGGCTTTGATCTTTTTGCCGCTGACTATTATTCAATTCCTCCTTACGGTCACGATTTAATTGCAACAGGAATAAAAATGGTTATTCCTGATGGTTTTGTCGGTTTAATTTGGGATAAAAGTGGTTTAGCTAGTGAGGGTATAACTACTATGGGCGGTGTAATTGATGCTGGTTATCGTGGTGAAGTTAAGGTTGTAATGAAAAATTTAAGTGAAGATGATTTTAATATTATCCCGGGACAAAAAATTGCTCAAATTATAATTCAAGAAGTTTCTCAAGTAGAAATATCTGAAGAAAAAATTGAAGACAATAGTAGTCGCCAAGAAGGCGCTTTTGGTAGTAGCGGTAAATTTTAAATATAAAAATATGAACTACGACATAATTATTGGCTTAGAAATTCATGCTGAATTAAAAACAAAGACAAAAATGTTTTGTTCTTGTCTTAATTCTCCATTTACTAGTGAAGCCAATAAGAATGTCTGTCCGATTTGTTTGGCTCATCCGGGAACTTTACCTGTTCCAAATAAACAAGCGATTGATTTAGTTTTAATGACGGGAATGGCGCTGAGTGCAAAAATTAATCGTCTCTCTAAATTTGATCGTAAAA
>JAACPL010000016.1 GCA_009995495.1 Candidatus Falkowiibacteriota bacterium | reverse complement strand
AACTTGAAGAGGCCCTTCCTTAGTACGAGAGGACCGGGAAGGACGAAGCTCTAGTGTACCTGCTGTTCTACCAAGGGCATCGCAGGGTAGCTACCTTCGGTTAAGATAAGCGCTGAAAGCATCTAAGCGCGAAGCTGTCTCTAAGATTAGGTTTCATAGACTGGTTAGAGAATATAACCTTGATAGGCCGTATGTGTAAGTCCAGTAATGGATTGAGCAGAGCGGTACTAATAAGTCGTTTGATTTTCTCACGCTTTTGTTTTTAATTTTTAATTATTGACAAACTTTAGCATTAAATTTTTAATTGTAATTTTATTAGCTTTATTTTGCTAGGTACAATTTGTTATTCCGCGTTTTTCGTGCCTTAACATATCCTACTTAGCTAGATTTAGCGATAATATAAAAAAGACACCATTGTTCTGGTGGTTTGAGCGGAAGGGTCATACCTGATCCCATCTCGAACTCAGAAGTCAAGCCTTCCAGCGCCGATGATACTTGGGCCTGAGCCCTGGGAAAGTAGGTCGCCGCCAGAACTATGGTGTCTTTTTGTTGGCAAATTAAGATATTTAAGAAAACAAGGATTTAAACCCCTTGTTTTTTTATAAGATTTATGATAAAAAGATAAGTTCCTTTGGTTGGAACTATGAGGCGAGAAAACGTCTTTAATGGTATTGACCATAAATATTCGTCTGCTTGCGGCGAGTGCAAGTCAAATACTTTAACAAATGAATAATTTAGTATTAGTTATTTTAAGTCAAACAGTATTTATGTCTTCTGTGGGGAATTTTATTATTACCATGCTGGGAGGCGTTCTGGTTCTTGTCTTTGTTGTTTTTTATTCTACCAAAAAGCCAAGTTCTTTTTTGGGAAGGATTTTCGCTTTTTTTCTCTTGGGTAAAGAAAAACAAAAGCCGAAATTACCAGAAGAACAAGGCTATGAGCAAGATAGGTTTGATAGAAACCTGTTTTATAGCCTGGCTTATAACAGGTTACGTTTACGTGAAATCTATTCTAAAAATAAGGATAAAATGTTGGTGACCACGAGTTATCCGCATTTGTTTAGCGAGGAGCAGCTAAGAGAGTTTTATGATATTATGCCAGGCATTAGCGCTATTAAAGTCGTTTCCAAACACGATATAATGATCGTTAAATCGGCGGCAGCTAGTTATAGAGATTTTAACGATCAGTTGCGTCAGACGGTTATTGAGCAACTGAATAAAAATTATATCCCCGAATTTCAGAAGGATGTGAAAAAAAATTATATTTTACGTCTTCTTCCGGAAAGTGAGGGTCTATGTCTTAAAGCTTTAAGTGGCGATCGAATAATTAAAACGCATATTGACCCTGAGTTTAAAAATTTGGCAGTAGATAAACCTGGCGTTATTACACCAATAACCCCAGTCAGAGTGGACGAACTTATGGTTGATAGCTGTTTTTTTGATATTTTTCAATCACTTCCCGGAACTTGGAATGATAAAAAAATGACTCAAGACCAGGTCGTTGAGTTTTGTATGATTTTACCGGATTGGCTTAGGGCAGATAGGCATAATATCTTCTTTCTTGTACCAATAAATGAGCAGAAGACGGTCGATGGAAAAAATCCTGAGGAAAATCTTGAAGTTCTTAAATTATGCGTACATGAAAAAGGTTTTGGCTTTACAGATTATCGACTTGACTATGCTCTTTTCTGGGATGCCAAAAATCATCTTCTGGTAGTTTCCCCGCGCTTAAAAGAATAATTAAACAGTATTAATTATTAAAAATTGACAATTCCCCCGAATTCTTTGAATGTAAAATTTTAAGAATTTGGGGGTTTTTATTTTATTAAAAATAAGGTAAAATAAGCTAGTAATATGTTTAAAATTTTTAAGTCAATTAAAACCATTTTACTGGTTATTGTTTTTATGATTTTAGCGGTAGTTGCTTCCGTTAATTTTAGTAATGATAAAAATAGTAAAACAAAGTTAAAAGAAAATTATCTTTGGCAGGAGGGACGTAATACTATCACCTTTCTTTTACTTGGAGCTGAAAGTTTCTCTAAGTTAAGTTTGGATGGAGAGCTTTCTTTTCTAAAAGATAATAGTAAATTTAATGAAATTAGTTTTAATGAGGCTAAGGATGAATTTCAGGAAAAATTAGAAATGATAAAACTTGAAAATAAATTTAGCAATTTTTTAAGTTTTTTTCAGGACAAGTTTGTTAAGATAAACGAGGAATCTCCTGAAGCTAAAGAATAAATAATTTAATATATAATAAAAAATTAATTATAAATTTATGGCTAAAGAAAAAATTAAGAAGCAGATGGCTTCTAAATCATCAGAACAAAATGGTCGAAATGAAGCCGCTTTAAATGCAATTGAACAAATTAGATCAAAGTTTGGGGAAGGTGCGATTATGAGATTCGGAGAAATTCCAAGAACTAATGTTGACGCTATTTCTACTGGCTGCTTATCTTTAGATTTAGCAACTGGTGTTGGCGGGGTGCCAAGAGGAAGAGTTATTGAAATTTATGGCCCAGAGTCTTCTGGTAAAACAACTCTCGCGCAACATATTGTCGCTGAGGTGCAGAAATTAGGTGGTATTGCCGCCTTCGTTGACGCTGAACACGCCCTTGACCCTGACTATGCCATTAAAATCGGAGTTAACATTAAAGAGATGTTACTTTCTCAGCCAGATAGCGGTGAGCAAGCCTTAGAAATTGTTGAAACTTTAGTTCGTTCTAATGCAGTTGATGTTATTGTTGTTGATAGCGTTGCCGCCCTAGTGCCGCAGAAAGAAATAGAAGGTGATATGGGTGATCAACACATGGGGCTTCAAGCTCGTTTAATGAGTCAAGCTTTAAGAAAGTTAACGGCAATTATTGCTAAGTCAAAAACTGTCGTTATCTTTATTAACCAAATTAGAAATAAAATTGGTGTCTTTTTTGGTAATCCAGAAACAACTACCGGCGGTAATGCTTTAAAATTTTATTGTTCAGTTAGAATAGAAGTTAGGCGCGCCGCTCAAATTAAACAAGGAGAAAAAATAATTGGTAATCGGGTTAAGGTAAAGATTGTTAAAAATAAAGTTGCCGCTCCTTTTCGAACTTGTGAGTTTGATATTATGTATAACGAGGGCATCTCTATCGCTGGCGACTTAGTTGATTTAGGTTCGGAACTTGGCGTTGTTAAAAAAAGTGGAAACTCCTATTCATTTAAAGATCTTAAACTAGGTTTAGGTCGAGAAAGCGCTAAAAAAACTATTAAGGATGATAAAAAATTAGGGGCCGAAATAAGAAAAGCTATTTTAGATGAGATTAAAAAAAATGAACGAAAGGATTTAGGTCTACCTGAAGAGAAAGAATCAGGGGAAAAAGATTCTAAAGAAAAAATCAAAGCAATTAAATAGATTTAGTCTCTTTATCTAAGAGTTTAAGCGTAAAATTAGAGAAATGAAAACAAGCCTCTTAAATTTAGGGGCTTGTTTTTTGTATACTAAAATTTATTTTTTAATAAGCTTCAATATTTGTTTTATTTCCTTAGCAATTTTTTTGATGCTTTGATGACCATTAATAATTGTTAATTTATTTTGTTTTTTGTAATAATTAAGAATGGGCTCAGTTCTTTGTCTATAAACTTCAAGACGATTTTTAGTGGTTTTAATGTTGTCATCACTTCTACCAGAAGTTTTTCCTCGCAGTATAATTCTCTTTAAAGCTTGCTCTTCGCTCAAATTAAGATTAATAACTAAGTCTATTTTTGTTTTGTGTTTTTTCGCTATTTTATCTAAAGCTTTGGCTTGAGTAATATTTCTTGGATAGCCGTCAAAAATAAAACCCTCTTCAGTTTTATGTTTTTCAATATATTTTTCGACAATATTAATGATGATTTCATTTGGGATTAAGGTCCCCGCCTCCATGCAGCTTTTTATCTTAGCCCCATGAGTTTTATTAGTCATCATCTGTCTAGATAATTCTCCGCTTGAAAGATGTGTTAAATTATTTGTCTGTGCAATTAACTCTGCCTGGGTTCCTTTGCCAGCCCCTGGAGGACCGAAAATGATGATATTCATTGTTTTATTTTTAGTTTTGTTTTTTAACCTTTGTTATTATAGCTTAAAACAAAAAAGTCGGGAAGGGCTAGAAATAAAGGCTAAAATTTGGATTTTTAAACTATCTTTAAGGATTTTTAAGGAAAAATAAAATAGCCGACTTTTGGTCGACTATTATTTGTGAATGCCTTTTATTATTAGGCTGGTTCTTCCTTTTTTTAATATTCCCGGAATTTTAAATTAAGACTTTCAAGCATTTCCTCAATTTCAGTCATGGTTCTTTTGCCCATATTTCTAAATTTAATAAGATCCATTTTTTTATATTCAAGAAGTTGTTCTAAAGTTTCTATGTCGGCATCCCTTAGAACATTTAAAGCTCTGACAGAAAAATCAAAAAGCTTAATTGGAGTTTTTGTTAATGGTAGTGGTGGTGGAATGGGATTAAATAACATCTTCATTCTTTCGCTCGCACGACATCTTCTCAAGGCTCTTTCTTTGATTTGGCGCACTCTTTCACTCACCAGACCGGTCTCATGAGCAATTTCCTCAAGTGAATTTTTTTCAAAACCAAGGCCGAAATATTTTTTAAGTATCATAGCCTCTCTTTCAAATAGTGTAGAAAGCAGATATTCTACCCTCTCTATCACATTAACTTTAAAAGTTGGATTAATCGAATTCCTTAGGTCACGAGCGTGTTCTGAAATAATATTATCAATTAGGGGATAAAACCAGGTATCGATAGTTACACCGATTTCAAAATCTTTTTCAGAAGCTAAATAGTGAAATAATATTGATTTTTCTTCACCGTTTCTCAGGATGTATTTTTTATCCCTTTCATTATAAAGAGCTCTAATAAAATCCTGATACCCATTAGGCATGGCTGGAGAGAACTCGGATAAGGTAAGTTTGTAGATAGAATTGATAGAAATCTTTAAAATTTCTGTAATTCTTTGGAATTGAAGTGATTGTTCAATTACAGCTTGCAATCTTTTAAGTTCCATCCCCTCAATGGTCATCTGTCTGCGTTCGATAAGTGTAAATATTTTTAAAACATCCTTTACACTTTTCAGGAAGGTGACATTTTCCTTATTCCACTCTCCACTTCCTCTTAAAGTTTTAATATAGCGAAGACAAGTAGTAGAGGTTATTTGAAGATAGGTCGATATTATGACTAAGGGCATGCCAATGGTCAAAAGATCAATTAACTGGGTTTTCATTCCCAAAAACTTTCTGTTATCATTCATTTTTTCAAGATTTGATTGTTAGAGAACTATGGATAATTATGCCAGTATTAAAGCATGTTTATTAAAAAAAGTCAATAGAAAAAATTTGTTAAATAAAAAAACAAAGTCTTTTGCAAGACCTTGTTTTTCTGGTGCGCCGTGCAGGATTCGAACCTGCGACCATCTCGTTAAGAGCGAGCTGCTCTACCAACTGAGCTAACAGCGCGTTTATTTTATTATTTTTTATTAGCTTGAGTACTAGCTAATTTGGTGGCGGGGGCGGGGCTCGAACCCGCGACCTTAGCGTTATGAGTGCTACGCTCTAACCAACTGAGCTACCCAGCCTGAAAATACCTTTCAATTTTCTCTTAAATATTAAACAATTATAAAACTTTCGTCAACCTTAAAAATTGGTGAATAATAATTATTTAAATTTGTGCGCCCGGCAGGATTTGAACCTGCAACCCCTTGGTCCGAAGCCAAGTACTCTATCCAGTTGAGCTACGAGCGCAAAAACCAAGGCGACTAGATTTTAGTCGCCTTGGGACAAAATACAGTTTAGCGATTTCCTTTCAAAGCTTGTTTTAAGTGGTAGCCAGTTTTAAACTTAGCTACTTTAACGGCCGGAATAGTAATTCTTTCCGTTGGTTTTTGGGGGTTAACGCCGCCACGAGCGTATCTAGTTTTTGATAAGAAAGTCCCAAAACCAGCGATAGTTACTTCGCGGTCATTTTTAAGCTCCTCAATAATAGTGTCGGTTAAAATTTCGATAGTTTTTTCCGCTTGTTTTTTATTTAAGCCCTCAACATCTTGACTGAGCTTGTCTATTAATTGAGCCTTGTTCATATGTTTATAATTAATTTATAAAACTTAAATTTAAGCTAAATTTATTTTATCACGACTTAAATAAAATTGCTAATCTTAAGAGAAATCCGAAATTATAATTTAGCGAGCGTATTCTATCGCCCTTAACTCTCTTATAACGTTAACTTTAATTTCACCTGGATATTTTAACTCAGTTTCTATCTTTTTAGCAATATCTCTTGCAAGGTTATATGATTTTAAGTCATCAAGTTTATCTGGTTGCACGAAAACCCTAACTTCACGACCGGCTTGAATAGCATAAACTTTTTCAACTCCTTCAAAACTTTGGGCAATTTTTTCAAGCTCTTCAAGTCTTTGTAGGTAGTTTTCATAATTATCACTTCTTGCTCCGGGTCTAGCGGAAGAAATCGCATCAGCCACTTTAACAATAACAGAAATTAAAGAAGCAGGATTGTCTTCGTGGTGAGTTTCAATTGGGGCAATAATTTCCGGTGGTAAGTTGAATTTTTTAGCAATATCACGACCAATTTCGGTGTGGTTGCCTTGGACTTCGTGGTCAACCGCCTTACCAATATCGTGTAATAGACCACCCTTTTTAGCTAAAGTCACATCAGCTCCTAATTCTTCAGCTAACATAGCTGATAAGTGAGCAACTTCAATTGAATGTTTTAAAGCGTTTTGACCGTAACTGGTTCGATATTTTAAACGACCAATTATTTGCACTAACTTCGGATCAAAGCCAGTAATACCAAGTTCATACATCGCCCCTTCTCCAGCTTTTTTAATATCAACTGCAATTTCTTTTTTTGCATTTTCAACCGCATCTTCAATTTTGGTTGGATGAATTCGGCCATCTTTAATTAAGTAGTCAAGAGTTTTTTTGGCAATATGACGACGAATCAGAGAGAAGCCAGAAATTGTAATTGCATTCGGAGTGTCATCAACAATGATTTCAACGCCAGTCATATTTTCAATCGCCTTAATATTTCTACCTTCACGACCAATAATACGACCCTTCATTTCATCACTTGGTAAATCAACCGTGGTTGTGCTTAGCTCAACCGTATAAGAGGACACCATTCTTTGCATGGCTAAAGCTAGCATATCTCTTGATTTTTCTTCAATTTTTTCGTAGCTAATTTCTTCAAGTTTTCTAATTCTAACCATTAAATCTTCGGCTGATCTTTCCTCGACCCCCTTCATTAACAACTCCTTAGCGTCCTCTTGGCTTAAACCAGCTAGTTCGGCTATTTTTTCCTCTTGTTCTTCTTTGATTTTCTTAATTCTTTCTTTTATTTCTTGAACTTCAGCAACTTTATCATAAAGCTTTTGTTGTTTTTCCTGAAGATCTAAAAGTTTTTGAGAAAATGAATTTTCTCGATTTTCTAGACGATTTTGCAACTCTCTTATTTCTGAGCGTCGTCTTAATTCTTCTTTTTTAGCCTCTTCAATTATTGCTAGAGCCTTGTCTTGAGTATGAAGAAGAGTTTCTTTTTCTTTGAGTTTAGCGTCATTGATAATTTTATCAGCTCTTTCCTTAGCGTTTTTAACTTTTTTGCTTGAGTAATTTTTGAAATAGCTAAAACCAAGAAAAAAGCCAAACGTCGCTAAAACTAGGTACGGGACATAACTTAAATAATCCATATAATGATGGACTGTTGTGAAAAATATTAAAATAAATAAGGCAAACAGCTTTTTAAGCGGTTTTTTTTCTTGCTTTGAATGTAGTTTTTTTAGCTTTTTTTACAGCAAAATTCAGTTTTTTCATAAATTAACTTCCAGACAAATTAAACGCAAAAACAAATTAGTTCAACCTTATTTCTTATCATTTCCCAAAACAGTTTCTTTAATTAATTAATTCAATTTTAGCTTATCACATATTTTTGATTTTGGGAATAGTTCTACAAAATTGACTAAATGGAATAAATAGCGTAATATTTAATAATAAATTGATTAAAAAGTTAGAATAAATTAAATTAAATACCATGAATATTACCGAACTCGCTAGATTATTAAGAATTTCGCCCCAAGAATTAAGAGACCTTCTCCCAGAGATGGGCTTTGCGATTGGTCAAAAAGCGATTAAGGTTGATAATAATACCGCTAAAAAGATTATTAAAGAATGGCCACGTTTGCGTCGAGAATGGCAGTTTAAAAAAGAAGAAAAGCTTCGCGAAAAAGAAGATGAAGTTTTACCAAAAGAAACAAAAACTGTTTTTGTTCCAACTGTTATTGCGGTCAGAGATTTTGCTGACTTGGCGGAGATTCCAGTTAATAGAGTTTTAGCAGAACTGATGAAAAATGGAGTTTTTACTTCTATTAATGAAAAGATTGATTTTGATACAGCAATGATTATTGGTGAGAATTTAAATCTTGATGTTAAAGAAGCTGAGGTTGGAGATGTTACTGAAGAAAAAGACGATCAAAAGCTTGAAAATATTTTAGCGGCCGAGGATAGTGCTGATATGATAAAAAGACCACCAGTAATCGTGGTTATGGGCCATGTTGATCACGGAAAAACTAGTTTACTTGATTCTATTAGAAAAACTGATGTGATCGCTGGCGAAGCGGGAGGGATTACTCAACATATTGGCGCTTATCAAATTAATCGTAAGGGTGAGATGATAACTTTTATTGACACTCCTGGGCACGAAGCTTTTACGGCTATGCGTAGTCGTGGCGCTAAAGTGGCTGATATTGCAATTTTAATTGTTGCTGCTGACGATGGCGTTAAGCAGCAAACAATCGAAGCTTTCAAAATTATTGAAGCAGCGAAAATTCCTTATTTAGTAGCGATCAATAAAATTGATAAAGAGGGGGCAGATATTGAAAGAGTTAAACAAGAGCTTTCAACCAGATTAAATATTATTCCTGAAGATTGGGGCGGAAAAATAATTTGCTCACCAATCTCGGCTAAAGCTGGAACTGGGGTTGAGGAATTATTAGATATGGTTTTACTTGTTTCCGAAACTGAAGGTGAAAGTTTAAGGGCTAATCCGATATCTTTAGCGGCGGGAACTGTGGTTGAGTCTAATGTTGATAAAACTATGGGTCCTTTGGCAACTATTTTAGTACAAAATGGAACCTTAAGAGTTGGTGATCAACTTTGTTTTAACGGGGTTATTTATGGAAAAGTTAAATCTCTTAAAAATCATAACGGCGAAGAAGTTGAAAGTGCTGGCCCATCAACTCCAGTTAAAATTTTAGGACTTAAGGTTTCTCCAGCGGTTGGCGATATTTTATCAGCGGGCGAAGGCGAGCGATTGAAATTTAGAAAAATGAAGAGCTCTAATAATCAAGCACCGGTTCATTTTTCCGAAGAAAAGAAGGATGATAATACTGCTAAATTAAATATAATTTTAAAAACTGATTTTTTAGGTTCAGCTGAGGCGATTGAGGAATCTTTAATGAAATTAAATGGTGAAAGAGTTAAGGTTAAGGTTCTTAGCCGTGGCCTAGGTTACATTACTGAAGGTGATATTAAGCGAGCTGAAGATTCTAATGCTAAAGTAATTGGTTTTAATGTAAAAATGCCGACCGGAATTGAAAATTTAGCGCGAGAGAAAATGATTGAAGTAAAAATGTTTTCTATTATTTATGATTTAACTAAATATATTCAAGAAGAGATGCAACTTTTAGTTAAGCCAGAAATAAAAAGAATTGATCTTGGTCGTCTTAAGGTTTTAGCGATTTTTAGAACTGAGAATGAAAGTCAAATTGTCGGCGGAAAAGTTTTGGACGGAGTAGTTAGAAATAATTCTTTCGTTGAAGTTAAACGCGGAGATGATTTTATTGTTTTGGGAAACATTACTCAACTGCAATCCGCCAAGCAAGATGTTAATGAAGTTGAGAAAGACGAGGAATGCGGTTTAAAATATGAAGGCAAGCCTTTAATTGAAGAAGGTGATATTTTAAGTTTTTATCAGGAGGAAAAAATCATTAATAAAATATAGTATGCAAATAGAACGAGTTAATGAATTATTATTAGAAGAATTAGCTAACGCGATAAATAAAGAGGTCGGGCTACCCGACGCTTTAATTACTGTTTCTTTTGTTGACTGCGATCCTGATTTAAAAAAAGCTCGGGTTGGAATTTCGGTTTTACCAGATAAATTAGCAGGAACAGCTTTAAGACTTTTAAAATCTTCAACTCCGCAATTAACTGGCTTAATAAAAAATCGAATTAAGTTAAGAAGGCTACCACGCTTAATTTGGGAGTTTGATGCGACCGAAAGAGAAGCGGAAAAGATTGAGAAGTTGATTGAGGATGTTGTTTAAATTTTTTTCATCTCTCTCCTCCGCCATTCTTTAATTTTTTTATGATTACCAGACAATAAAACTTCTGGGACTTTTAGAATTTTTTTTCCGGCCTTGAAAGTTTCTGGTTTGGTAAACTGGGGATATTCTAAAACGCCCTCTAAAGAATGCGACTCCTCAATGGCACTCTCGTTATTTCCTAAAACACCAGGTAATAGGCGAGCGATTGAATCAATTATAGTTAGGGCCGGTAATTCACCGCCAGTTAAAATATAGTCGCCGACAGAAATTTCTTCATCAATAAATTCTTTAATTCGCGCATCAACTCCTTCATAGCGTCCGCAAATAAAAGTTATTTCTTTTAGCTTAGAATAATCTTGGGCCATTTTTTGATTCCATTTTTTTCCGGCGGCCGAAAGGAGAATTATTTTTTTTGTTTTTAAGCCAGGCTTGGCTTTTAAATTTTTTAAAGCGTGATAGAGTGGCTCTATTTTTAATAACATCCCGGCGCCACCGCCATAAGGCGTGTCGTCAACCGTTTTGTGTTTATCGGCGGTGAAATTGCGAAGATTAACCGGATTACAGGAAAATATTTTTTTATCAATTGCCCGCTTTAACATCCCCTCTTGTAAATAGGAATTAAAAATTTCTGGGAAAATTGTGATTAGATTGAATTTCATAATTATATTATAGCAGTAAAATAAAGCTTATTTAAGAGCGTCTAACTTTCCAGCCTTTATCAGTTTTTATTAGTTTTCCCGTTAAAGAAAAACCAGCCGCTTTTTTATGACCGCCGCCACCGAATTGCCCCGCGATTTTAGCAACATCAATCTCGCTATTATTGGATCTTAAACTCCCTTTAATTATCCCGTCCTCTTCTCTTAGTAATAAAGCAACTTTAACGCCCTTTAAAGAAGAAAGAAAAGAAACAATAATTCCAAAAAGATCGGCAATTAGGTTTTCATTTTCTTCGGAACTAGTTTCTAGTTCTTTTATTTCAATCTCGGTCAAACCAGAACTTACTAGTCCAGTTTCTTGATTGAAATGTAAGTTCTCAATCGCTCGTCCCCAAATTTTTAATGATAGTAGATTGCTATTTTTAGTAGTCGCTCGTAAAATTTTATTAAAAGAAGCTCCTTGATTTAGCATCTCCGAAGCGAGAGCGACTGTTTTTGAAGTTGCGTTAGAATAAAGAAAGCAACCGGTATCAGCCATTAAACCGCTTAAAACACATTCACTCACATTCTTATTTATTTGATAGTCACCAGCTTTTAATAAGTCGTAAACCATCGTCGAGGTTGAGGCTTTGTCTTGACGACGAATTTCTAGGTCAGCCCAATCTTCTGTTTTTTCGTGGTGATCTATTTCAATAAAATAGGGAAATTTTTTTATTCCGCTTTGACGACGAATTTCTAAACTCGCTCTAATTTTCATTTCTATTCCAGTTCTTGCTAAAGAACCGCAATCAAAAATAACAACAACATCAAATTGATTTAAAGATTTTGGAGCTTCGCTAGAAACTAATTCTTCGTTGGGAATAAAATTATAAACTCCTTCTTTTTTACCCAAAGAAAAAGCCGAGAATTTTTTATTTTTTTCTTTTAAAACTTCAATCAGTCCAGCGACGGAAGAGACAGCGTCGGCGTCGGGGGAAATGTGACTGACTAGTAAAATATTGTTAGCTTTTATTATTTTATCGTAAGCTAGTTTAAGTTTTTCTTGGTAGTTCATTTGCCATTTATTTCAATTGTCCCCAATTTGGGGACAGTTGAAAATTATTAAATTTTACAGTCTTAACTAACATTCAAGTTTATTATAGATACCAATAAAAGTCCAGAGAAACTTGTTTCCGCCCTAACTTACCGTTTAATATTATAGTAAAAATAGCGTCAAAATGTATAGATTTGGGAAAAAATGTATAGATTTGTATGGATTTGAGAAAAAAGCTATTGACTTACGTCTAAATACCTAATACTTTTATTAGTTATAATAGTTCATTAAAAAATAGAAAAATAAATTTTAATTATAAATCTAAAAACTTAAAAAATGATACAGAAAGAAAAAGTTGAGGGAGGTTTTATTATTGAAAAAACAATTTTTGGGACAATTTTGGCAATAACATCTGCCGCTGGAACTTAACGATGAAGTCGTTAGTACTGGGAGATATGCTCTCAAAGGCCTTAAGGGACGTGTTATTCATTTAATCCCGCCATATCAAGGAGGCCGCAGCTCTGATGTTATCGGCTGCTTAATGAATATGAGAGAGTCTGAAAGTTTTATAGGCGGAATAATGGAATACTTAAAATTTGAAGACTTTGAATTAAACACGGTTAAGAGTGAGTAAAATTATTTAAGGGAAGCTAAAAATCAAGCTTCCTTTTTTTTATTTAAAACTAATTTTTACCAAACAAAAAACCGCTAAATGCGGTTTTTTGTGAATATTTTTCAATTCTTTGCTTAGATGTTTAAATCATCAAGAGCTGAAGTATCAATTTCTTCTGAAACTTGAGCTGGTCTTTCGGCTCTGTCTTCACGGCGATTACCACCCTCTGGGTCATAAATCTTAAGATTTACGCGAGAGTTGTTTTTAGCACCGATTATTTTTAACAAGGTTCTGATTGACTGTGCAGTCTGACCTTTACGTCCGATTACATAGCCCATGTCGGCTGGATTAGTTTTTAGAGTTAAGAGTACGCCTCTTTCATCGATAGTCCTTTCAACGACAACATCGTTGGGATTATTAACAATGCTCTTGACGACCATTTCTAAAAAATCCTTGTCTTGTTCTTCCATAGTTTTATTATGTCCTTAAGATTTGAAATAAATATTTCAAAGGTTAAAGATAATTATTAAATAACTGCTTTATTTAGCAGACCTAATTTAATTATAACAAAAGCGCTTTTTTTGTCAATTTAGCTAAGCCTTATTTTACTTCTTCCGTGGTTTCAACTGGAGCTTCAACTGGAGCTTCAACTGGAGCTTCGGCAACTTCCTCAGGAGCAACTTCCTCAGGAGCAACTTCTTTAACTTCAGCTACTGGAGCACTAGCTTCTTGTTCGGCTTTTTTCTTTTTATCAGCTTTAGCAGTTACTTGAGCTTGTTTTTTAGCACTCTTTTCACCTTTTTTAGAAGCCTTAACTTTAGCGCCCTCAACAATCTTCTTTTCAACTAAAAGATTATTAACGCTTGAAGTCATTTGCGCGCCCTTAGAAATCCAGTAGTTAATTCTTTCTCCCTTAGCTAATAATTCTTTAGTATGAGGATTATAAGAACCTAAAACCTCTAAGACATTTCCGTATGGATCACGACTTTTTTCAGAGATTACTAAACGGAACATTCTTTTGTTTGTTTTTCCTTTTTGGGATAATTTAATTGCTAACATAGTTTTTCTTTTCTTTAATTATGAGCTGATATTAACTGAATGTTAGATAAAAGTCAAGCTCGATGAATTATTTTTTTAATTAGTTTTTTAATTAACGACCACGGTCATCACGGTTTTTATCATCACGATTTCGGTTAAAAGCTGGGCGATGGGCACCGCCATTAGGACGAGGAGCACCACCATTAGGACGAGCGCCACCGTTTCCGCCACCAAAGCTAGGACGATCACCACCAAAGCCTGAGCTCTTAGATTTACCTTTTTCTTCTTTCCAAAGCTCAGCATTTTCTTCTAAGCCCTTCATCGTTAAATTAACTCTTCCTTGATCATCAATTTCTTTAATTTTAACGGTTACTATTTGGCCCACTGTTAAGAAGTCACTTGGTTTATCAATTCTATAAGGAGCTAATTCGCTAACATGAACCATTCCATCTTGGCCAGCGTTTAAAGAAACAAAAGCGCCGAAATCAAGAATACGAACAACCTCTCCTTTAATAATCTCTCCTGCTTCAAAAACTTTAACGATTTGTTTTATTTCTTGGGTCGCTACCTCAACCATGGCGGCATCAGTGCCACAAATAATAACTAAGCCATCATCTTCAATATCAATAGTAACTCCAGTTTCATCAATAATGCGGTTGATAACTTTCCCTCCGGGACCAATAATGGCGCCGATCTTTTCTGGATTAACCATAAAGCTTACTAATCTCGGCGCATAAGGAGAAAGTTCTGGGCGTGGTTCCGAGATTGTTTCTTTTATAACTTCAAGAATTTTATTTAAAGCTAAACGACCCTGGCTAAAAGTTTTAGCAATTATTTCCTTAGTAATACCATTAGTTTTAGTATCAAGTTGAATCGCGGTTAAACCATTTTCCGTCCCCGTAATTTTAAAGTCCATTCCGCCTTCACCGTCTTCTAAATCTTGAATATCAGTTAAAACTTCCCATTTTCCTAAATCCTTAGTTGAAGCTAAACCCATCGCAATTCCGACTACTGGTCTTTTAATCGGTACGCCAGCATCCATTAAAGCTAAAGTTGAGGCGCAAGTAGAAGCCATTGAAGAAGAACCGTTAGAACCTAAAGTTTCAGAAACAACGCGAACAGTATAAGGAAAAATTTCTTTGTCTGGCAACATTGGCATTAAGGCTTTTTCTGCTAAAGCGCCGTGACCAATTTCCCGGCGACCAGTTCCTCTTAAAGGAGATGCTTCGCCAACTGAATAAGGAGGAAAGTTATAATGATGCATGTATCTTTTTTTGCTTTGGCCATCAACGCCCTCTAAAGATTGCTCCATTCCCGGAGAACCTAAAGTAACAATAGACATCACTTGAGTTTCACCTCTTGAGAATAATGAAGTTCCGTGGTTTCTTGGTAAAATTGCAACCTCGGCTGATAAGCCTCTAATTTCATCAAGTGCCCTGCCGTCAACTCTTTTTTTATCCTCAACAATTGCTCTAGTAATTTCCGTGTTAATCATCTCTTCAACTAATTTTTTAGCAACAAAGCTGCGCTTATCAAGACTAATTCCTTTTTCAAATAAAAATGAATCAAGGCCGTCTTTGATCGCTGAAACTGCTGCTTTTCTCTCGCCTTTCGTATAATATTCTTGAACAAATAATATTTTTTTAATATTTTCAGTTAACCAAGCTTTGCCAGTTTCAAGTAAAGCAATTTTTTCTTTTTCCGCTTCTAAATCATCAGTGCTTTTTAATTTTTCTTTTTTTGGATTACTTTTTACTTCTACACCAGCTTTTAATTCTTTAATAATTTTAATTAAGCCTTGAAGTTGTTCTTGCCCTTTAATAATTGCTTCATAAATAACATCCTCTTTAACTTCATTAGCCCCAGCTTCAATCATAATAACTTTCTCTTCGGTTCCGGCGACAATTAAATCAAGCGAGCTTTTTTCTTGTTCTTCGAAAGTTGGATTGAAAACAAATTTATCTTCAATTAAACCAACTCTAATTCCGCCGAGAGGTCCATTCCAAGCGAGACCAGAAATTGCTAGAGCAGCGGAAGCCGCAATTAAAGAAACAATATCATAATCATTTTCTCCGTCTAAAGTTAGAAGAGTTAAAATAACTTGAACATCGCGACGGTCCTCCTGATCAAATAAAGGACGAATAGATCTATCAACCATTCTTCCAGTTAAAATCGCTTGATCGGTCGGACGACCTTCGCGCTTAACCCACCGAGAACCTTTAATAATTCCGGCGGCATATAATTTCTCTTCAAACTCAACCATCAGAGGAAAGAACTCAATTCCGTCCCTTTCTGATTTTGATTGAACAACAGTTGCTTGGACAACGGTTTCACCGTATTGGACCCAAACCGCCGCATTAGCCTGTTTGGCAATTTTGCCTGTTTTAATAGAGAGAGGGCGGCCAAGCCATTCTCCTTGAAAAACTTTTTCCATAAATTTTTTGTGGTCTTGGCCGTTAAATTACAGGACTGTATCTTAATACAGCACTATCTATTTAAGGGCCAAGCACTATTATTTTTTTATACTTATTTTTTGTTTTTGATTTTTGTCATTAATCTGATTTTTGTCGCTAGGCTTATTAGTTCTTAGAGTCTTATCGTTTCTTGATGTTTTCTCATTACTGTAAATTAAAAATCTTTTATCTGCTCCCAGGTCAGTAAAATCATCCGCCTCTTCAATCAAACGGGAAGAGCAAGTTTTTCTAAAAGCCATTATCTCTACTAAACAACCTTTATTATTTTGTAAGTAAGAAACAAGCGGTAAATAATCACCGTCGCCAGAAACAATAACAATAACATCAAGCTTATCAGCCAAACGAATCGCATCAATAGAAATCCCAACATCCCAATCTCCCTTTTTCGCTCCGCCAGCAAAAATTTGCAGGTCTTTCATTTTTACTTCAAAGCCCTGCTGGCTTAAAGCTTCAACAAAAGGGCTCTCCTCCTGATTTTCGGTCCGGATAGCATAAGCAGTGGCTCGAATTAATTTTCGGTCGGCCACTGCTCGTAGAAGTATTTCTCTAAAACTAACTCTTCGGTTATAAAGATTACGAGCGGAATGGTACATATTGGAAACATCCACTAAAATTCCAACTCGTTGTTCTTTGTGTTTTAACATAAATATTTATTTTTCTTCTTCATCTTCCTCAGCCACAGCTTCTTCATCTTCAGGAGAAACATAATTTTTATCCTTCCTTCTTTCCGCTTCTTCTTCCTCCTCAATTTTAACAGCAATTTTTAGTTTCAATTTCTTTGCTAATTCACGGAATTGTTCTTGGCTTTCTTTATTCAAATATTTAAGCAACTTTCTTCTTTCCGCCACTTTCTTTAATAGACCACGACGAGAAGAGAAGTCATGCTTGTGTTTTTTTAAATGCTCAGTTAACTCAGTAATTTCTTCACTTAAAATAGCGATTTGAACTTGAGAAGACCCGGTATCAGTTTCATGAACACGGTATTTCTTGATGATTTTTTCCTTTGTTTTTTTATCTAACATAGTTTTTCGCTCTATCCAAGAAAAGGTTTTTCTCCTTATCCGAGAAAGAGTGCATTATTTATTAAGACGCTTTATTATTTTAAAGCGTTTACTTTTTTCATTAATCTTGATTTCTTGCGGGAAGCGGTATTTCTCTTAATTACTCCCTTTTTAGCTGCTTTATCAATTGCTTTAATAGTCTTGGCTAGGCTTTCTTTAACGCTTTTATCATTAACCTTAACTTTCTTTAAGTCAGCTTTAACTAAAGACTTAGCAGCAACAGCCACCTTTTTATTGGCAATAGTTCTTTTTTTTGTTTTTCTTAGCTCTTTTTCAGCCGATTTCTTATTTGGCATAGTATAATTTAAAATATTTAATTAAATTTATTTAAGACACTATGATAATACTAGAGTAAAATCAATATTTAGTCAAGGTTTGTTGCGGTTTTTTTCTTGTGGTTTATTGATATTACTAAAATTTTAATTTTTACATAGATTATGACTTATTCACAAATTTGATTCAAGCTGGGCTCAACTTTATCTTGACAAAACAATGTTAATATGATATACTTTTTTATAGATAGAATTAGTTTGTAGAACATTTTAAACTTAATAAAAAATGAAAAAATATTAGCCTATTTTTGTAGTTGTAGCATTTGGCATTTTTATAGTGCTTTATGCAGCTTTATCATCTAATTCTGAACAAGAAGTAGAGAATAAGGTGATGGTAAATTCTAAAAGTTTAACTGATAACGTTAGAGTGGAATACCTTGAAGTTAATCCAGCTAATGTTAATTCTGTTACAGAATATACTTTTCCTGGAAAAGTTATTGAATGGAGTCATGACACTGCCACAGTTAAGGTTGAGTCTTCAAATCCCCAGGTAAGTATTATTGTAAGAGTTCTTTCTCGAGAAAAGCTTCTTAAGTCCTCGATGGTTATAATTAAAGCTGAATCTTGGGCTGGAGGATATGATGGTGGTTGGTACTATAAAATAGATCCAGCGTCGACTAATAAAGAGCTTGTGGTGAAGTATGGTAAGTATAATAATTATGACATTGAATTATTTTATAATCAAAACTCAAAAGAAATGGGTATAAGATTACATTATGATTTTATTAAAAAAGCCCTGGAACTAAAAAAGTTTCATGGTTTTTAATTTATCTAAACTTGTTATAAAAAAATACAGCCCCTAAGGCTGTATTTTTTTGTGTCGGGGTGGAGAGATTCGAACTCTCGATCTTCTGGTCCCAAACCAGACGCCTTAAACCGAGCTGGGCCACACCCCGCTTGGAAATAATTTACCAAAATCTTCAAATTTTATTTCTGTGCCCCGGGTCAGAATCGAACTGACGACACAAGGATTTTCCTTGACTACTTAAGTTTCCTTAAGGTTTGGACTATATCATCTCCGCTTAATTAATAAGTACGGAGTCGGGCGCTCGCGGCGGGGTTATTGTTGGGCTCACCCGCTAGTCTCTACACCTTCCTTAATTCTTTATCCCAATTAAGGCTTGGCTCGGGATTGCCTTTTCATTATTGCTAATGAAATAAGGTTTCCCCGAATTCACCCGATTTTCATTTCTATGTTACCATAGAACGGACCGAAAATCAGTCCTTTGCTCTACCACTGAGCTACCGAGGCATCGGCAAAGTTTTTAATAAAACTTGTTGCGGGAGTCGGACTCGAACCGACGACCTCCAGGTTATGGGCCTGGCGAGCTGCCAACTGCTCTATCCCGCTATATATTTTTAATTTTTAAGGTGGTGGGCAATGGAGGACTCGAACCTCCGACCTCAACATTATCAGTGTTGCGCTCTAACCAACTGAGCTAATTGCCCCCTTCTTGATAAACAAAAAGCTAAGGAAATCAAAATTCTCTAAAAACTATAACAAACAATAAATAAAAAAGCAAGAGATTTTTTAGATCGTTGTTAAAAGAAGGAAAAGTTCATTCTCTAGGGATGATAAGCCTTTTTTGTTAAGGAAATCAATTTCAATTAGCTGGTTAAAATAATTTTTTAATTGTTCCTTTTTAAAATTACGCGCCTGAGCTAAGCCTTTTTTCACGACAAAGGGATGAAGTTTTAAGTCGCTGGCAATTTTTGCGGAATCATTAATATTTTCACTGGCCGTTTTAATTAATAATAGATTTCTTAAGTGATTTCTTAAAGTTGCTAAAATATATTCATCACTTAGCCCAGCTTGGCGCTGTTCCTCTAAAATTGAAAAAATTAATTTTTTGTTTCTTGAACCGATAGCGTCCGATAAGGCGAAAATATTTTCATTAAAAATTTCTTGCACCGTTTCTTTAACATCATCTTCGCTAATTATGTTTTTATCATTTAAAAAAGCAAGCTTTTTTAACTCTCGGCTTAAAGTCCAAAGATCATTGCTAAAATAACTAATTAAAGTTTCGGCCGCGCCTAAGCTAATTTCTTTATTATATTGTTTAAGTTCATTTTTAACAAAAAGCTTTAAGGCTTGACCTTCAAGTTGTTTAAATTCTTGAGAATATTTTTGAGATTTTAGAAATTCATAAACTTTTTTCTTGTCGCCCTTAAGCGGAGTTGTCTCGCTCTTTGTCCCTTTTTTTATGCCCGCTTTTTCTTCTTTAAAAACAGCAATAATATTTTCCGACTCAGCAATATTTTTTAACCAAGGCAAGAGTTCTTTAAATAAACTCTCTTTTTTGTTTTTAAAAAGATCACTAACTATTACCAACCTTTTTTCAGTAAATAAAGAACCGGAATTAGTTTTGGCGTTTAAGTTTTTCAAATCTGTCGTCCCGCCATCAATTAAAACAAGACTGTCGCCATTTGGATCAAGATCGCGACTAAATTTATTTTTTATTTCAGTTGTTGCTCGACTGATTCTAAAACTATCAGCTCCGTAAAAAAATATAATCATAATTAGAAATCATTTAAATTAGCACTTTTAAATTCTTTTATCTTTTTTCCTAGAAATTTTTCCGCTAATTTTTTAAACAAACCATTTTTATCACTGGAATAAAAATTTCTACTTGGATTTTTAGTTTTTTTGAGTCCTAATTCAGGATGATTATTCAGATAAACTTTTAAACTTTGTGCTACTACTTCTCCTGGATTGGGAACTAAAATATTTTTTCCGCAAATTCTTTTAACATCTTTTAATAAAAAAGGGTAGTGGGTACAAGCAAGAATTAATAGCTTAATTTTATTGGTTTTCAGCGGTCGTAAATATTTTTTGAGAATCATTTTTGTCTCCGGCTTCTTTGCCCAACCCTCTTCAATTAAAGGAACGAGCAGGGGAGCAGCGATTGCCTGAACTTTAATTTTTTTATTTAGATTTTTAATCTCATTATCGTAGGCTTGGGAGTTGACGGTTGATCTTGTACCAATGATACCAATAATATCTTTTTTACTCTCGGCCGCAAACTCTGCCAAAGGTCTAACAACGCCTAAGATTTTTCTATCAGGATAGTTTTGTTTTAAATATTCCTGTTGTAATTTTCTCAGAGCTTGAGCCGAGGCAGTATTACAGGCAATAATAATTAAATTACAACCTTGAGAGAATAAAAACTCCATCGCTTGAAGACTATATTCATAAATTACTTCCGTTGATTTTTCACCGTAAGGAACGCGAGCATTATCACCTAAATAAAGATAATTATATTCCGGTAAAAATTTTAAAAAGTTTTTTAAAACCGTTAAACCGCCAAGACCGGAATCAAAAACACCGATAATATTTTTTGTTTTGTTTTTTGTTGAGAGTTTCATTTATTTAAGCTTTTTAACCCCTTCTTTAAATAAATTGCCTCGTTCTTTATAATTTCTAAATAGACCGAAGCTAGCGCAGGCGGTAGATAAAAGTATAATGTCTTTGGGTTTAGCTCTTTGATAGGCTTGGCTAATTGCCCCCTCCATACTTTTAACTTTAATTATTCTTTGATTTGGAAAATTAATTTTTTTTAACTCAAGTTCAATTTTTTTACTGCCTTCGCCGGGGAAGAGAATTAAAAATTTGACTTTCTTTTTAATTGTTTTTGCTAAATTTTTAAAATTAGCGCCCTTATCCGCTCCGCCAGCTAGTTGAATTATCCCAGAGTTAAAAGATAAAAGGTCAAGCTCAGTACTTTCTGGGGTAGTTGAAAAACTATTATTAAAAAATTTAATTTGATTTTTTTCTAGCACTAATTCTAAACGATGTTCTAAGTTCTTAAAATTAGCAATTGTTTTTTCGTAAATATTTTTTGATATTTTTAAAGTTCTTACTACTTCAATGGCAGCGGCGATATTTTCCTGGTTATAGTCGCCTTTAATTTTTGTTTTTAAATTACCAGCTTGGAAATAAATAATCTTTTTATCTGATTTTTTTAAACTTAAAAGTTTTTCATAAGTTTTAAATTTTTCTTTTAGCTTTTGATTAAGAATTAATAATTTATTTTCCTTGCTAAGAGCAATATTTAACTTAGCTTTAAAATAATCATTTATAGATTTGTGAAAATTTGGGTTATTTGGGTCAGCTGGGGCGAGGTGTTCTTTAAATAAATTAGTAATAACAGAAATTTTTGGAGAAATTTTTAAATCTTCAAGTTGAAAACTTGATAATTCTAAAACGACGAAATCATTTGATTTTATTTTTTCTAAAAAATTTAAGGGAGACAGTCCAATATTGCCTCCGAGCCAAACTTTTGGCTCAGTCTCTTTAGCCCCCACTTTTTTGCTTAAGTTTTTAATCTTTAAATAGTCAGAAATTATTTGGTAAATTAAAGTTGCGGTTGTCCCTTTGCCTTTAGTTCCGGTAACACCAATTATATTTTTAGTCGGACAAAGTCTAAAAAAAACATCCAAAGCTGAACTTAAATAAGATCCTTTTTTTAAAGCTTCTTGCACTCCAGGGCAGGCAATTGGCCAACCAGGAGAACGAAATAAAATATCAAATTCAAATAAATTATGATTAAAATCTTTCTCAAGTCGGTAATTTATTTTTATTTTAGTGTTTTTTCGAAACTCAGTTTCTATTTTGGCTAATAATTCTTTAGGCCTTTTATCGCAAATAGTAATTTCTTGAGAGTTTCCTTCTTTGAGCAAAAGTTTAAGCAGGGCTTGGTTATCAAGACCAAGACCGAGTAAGGCTATTTTTAAATTTTTAGTTTTTTTGCTAATCATTTTTCTTATTTTTTTGATTATTTCAAGTCGCCCCAATTTTCCGCCGCCCCACCTTCAACTTCAAGTGGAACTTTAAGTTTTAAAACTTCGGTCATTAGGTTTTTTATTTTTGGTAAATAATAATCTAGCTTAGTCTGTTTTACTTCAAAAATCAACTCATCGTGAACTTGTAATAATAAACGAATATTTTCACTATCATTTTTAATTAAATCATAGATATTAATCATCGCCATTTTTATAATATCAGCCGCTCCGCCTTGAATCGGGGCGTTAATTGCAATTCGCTCCGCCGCTTTTTTAATCATTGGAATTGAAGAATTTATTTCTGGCAAAGGCCGTTTTCTACCAGAAATTGTAATAGTAAAACCTTTTTTTTGAGCCTCAGTGATTGACTTGTCCATCGCTTTTTTAATTCCCGGATAAGAGGCGAAATATTTAGCGATAAAATCTTTAGCTTGGTAATAGGGAATATTAGCTGCTTGGGCTAGGCCGTGGGGACCTTGTCCGTAAATTATACCGAAATTGGTTGCCTTGGCTTCTTGGCGCATTTTTTTTGTCACCTCATCAAGCTTAACATCATTAATTAAGGCCGCAGTCGCCCGATGAATATCTTCTTGATTTAAAAAAGCGCTTAACATTTTTTTGTCACCCGATAAATGAGCGGCCAGCCGTAATTCAATTTGCGAATAATCAAGACTAAGCATCAAATAATCTTTAGCAACAATAAAAGCTTGACGAATAATTTTTCCTTCCTCAGTCCTGGCAGGAATATTTTGTAAATTTGGATCAGTTGAAGATAGGCGACCAGTGGCAGCGATGGCTTGATTAAAATGACTATGAATTCTTCCGGTTTTTTTATCAACTAATTCCGGCAGGGGATTAATATAGGTTGTAATTAATTTATTAGTTTCCCGATAATCTCTTAGTTTGGAAATAATCGGATGGGCTTCAAGTAATTTTTCTAATTCATCATCAGCGGTAGAGAAACCATTTTTACCTTTTTTTATGCCAACACTAGAAATTTTTAATTTTTCAAATAAAATTTCTTTTAATTGTTTAGTCGAGTTTATATTAAAATTCTCACCAGCTAGTTGATGAATTTCTTGTTCTAGTTTTTTTATTTTCAAATCTAATTTTTTGCCTAAAGCTTTTATTGGTTTTTCATCAAATAAAACTCCAGCACTTTCCATTTCTCCTAAGACTTCAATTAAAGGTAACTCTATTTTATTAAAAACTTCTAATAAATTTTCCTCCTCAAGTCTTACATTTAGAACTTTCTTAAGCCGAAAAATAATATCAGTTTCTCGTCCAGCTTGTTCCGATATTTTTTGGATATCAGGGCCATCAAGCTCTAAACTTAATTGTGTGCTTTTTTGTTCGCTTTTAGTTTCTATTTTTTCATCAAGTCCGAGCTCTTTAAAAGCTAAAGAACTAATTTCATGATTTCTGGTATTAGGATTTAAAAGATAAGAAGCTAGCATCGTATCAAAATAAAGGCCGCTTAAATTGATCCCCAGAGTTTTACAAAGCAAGTATTCATTTTTTAAATCGTGACCAATTTTTTTAATTTTTTCATCTTCAAGAATTTTTTTGAGTTCGTTTAAATTTTCTGTTTTTATAAAAAAAGATTTGGTTTCTTTGATGGTTAAACTTAATCCTTGAATTGTCTGTTTTTCTCCGATTATAGTGCTCGCTATTTTTAAACTGAAGATTTTCTCTCTTTCAATCATTTTTATTAAATCTAGAAGCTCGGTTTTTGTTTTTACTATTTTATTCAAGGTTGCTTTTTTATTGCCTTTAAAAGAATTGTTATTTTTTACATTTTTCTCAGTCCCCTCAATTAAATTAGAGTCACCACCCTTATTAGTTAATAAATCTTTTAAGGTTTTTACTTTAACAAGTAAGGATCTAAATTCAAATTCACTAAAAAGTTCAAAAACTTCTTCAGTTTTAAAAGTATTAAAGCGAGTTGCCTCTAAATTAAATTTTATTGGCGCTGATAGATTAATGGTTGCTAGTTCACGGCTCATAAAAGCCTTGTCTTTATCGGTTTCTAGAAGTTCAATCGTTCTTTCTTTTAAACCACTTTCTTTTTTTTCAAGCGCCTGATAAATTCCTTCAAGATTTTCAAATTTCAATAAGAGCTCGGTTGCACTCTTTTCACCGACGCCTTTTACTCCAGGAATATTGTCGCTCGGATCGCCTCGCAAAGCTTTATAATCAATTATTTTATCTGCTCCGAAACCGTAACGCTCTTTTATTTTATCTTCATCATATAAAATACTGTCAGAAAGTCCGCGACTCATGGTATAGACTTTAGTATTCTCATTGACTAGCTGAAGTGTATCTAAATCTCCAGTGATAATTATTTTTTCCAAGCTAGAATTTTCTTTTAAGTTACAAATTGTTCCAATTAAGTCGTCCGCCTCAAAACCACTGAGTTCAAAAACAGGAATATCAAAGGCTTGAGCCAAGCGTTTAATTAAAGGAATTTGCTCATAAAGTTCATCCGGCGCTTTAACTCTCGTCGCTTTATATTCGCTATAAGCCTCGTGTCTAAAAGTCGGACCCTTTTTATCAAGAGTTAAAACAACGTAGTCAGGTTTAAATTCACTTAAGGCTTTTAATAAAAAAGAGCTAAAGCCATAAACAGCATTAACTAAAAGGCCGCCCTTGGTTCTTAGGGTTGGCGGAATTGCATGAAAACTTCTGTGAATTAAGGCATTTCCGTCGATTATTATGAGTTTTTTCTTGTTTTTAGACATAACTTAATTATATAGAGAAAAGGCTAGTTTGGCAAAGAAAAAAAGGCCCTCTAGGACAAGGGCCTTTCCATCAGACTTTTTGAAACGGAAGATTTTTAACTTTTTTTGTTTAAACCAAGTAGTATTTTCATACGCATCGATTTTTAAATGGTTATAACTATTATAAGAACTATTTTAATTATATCATAAAGTCTTGTTGGCGCCAAGTTTTTAATGATTTTAGAAAAATAAAAAGCCCGCACCTACTGTTAAGTGGGATGCGGGCTAAAACACATAATCTATCAAATCAAGCATAATAATTTTATTTTATTATTGTTTTATAATCTTAAAGGATTGAAAAAATCCTTTCGTCTTAAAATGAACGAGGTAGACGCCACTTGGTAAACGAGAGGCGTCGTAGAACACTTCTTGCTGGCCAGCTTCATACTCTTGACTGGCAATTGAATCTATTAGACGTCCAGAGACGTCATAAAGATTTAAATTTACAGCACTGCGCTGTGGCAAGAAGAAAGAAGCTCTTCCTTGTTCCTGTAAGGGATTGGGGAAGAATGATAACTTATAGATATCAGTTTTAATATCTTTTAGGCTATTACTTAAATCAACCCGTACAATTACTTCGCGAAGAACGATGTTTATACCATCGCTTACTCCGACTGTAAAATTATACACGCCAATTTTATCAGACAAGAAAGTAAACTGGCCATCAGCTAGCAGAGAGACTTCTGGAATAGGTTTATCCAAGAAGAAAATCAGGCTATTGTTATCAGCGTCTGTGGCAGTAAAAGTAAAATTCAGCTCCTTATTAGTATGGGTAATTAGAGTATCCTGAGGATAATTAACAAAAACCGGGGCATTGTCGTCGGCAATGGAAAAAGTAATGAGTTTTCTTTTAACCTTGGAAATGTGGTTTTTAACAAGAACTGAACCCCAAGTTTTCGGATTTAAATTTACCCCTATCCGAAAAGCATAGAAATCGTTAAAGACAAAGGTTGTATCAGCTAAGTCCTTCACTTTAGCTTGGATTTTTTTATCAGTGCCTAAAAAACTAAGAAAAGCATTATCAACCTGAGCTGTTGGAGCGCGTTCGTAACCATACATTAAACGATTACTAGCATCGTAATAAGCGGCAGACACTGGCTCAAAAACAACCACAGATAAAGACTTAAAATCTTTGGCGGCCACTAAAGGCGTCACATCACTAACAATCTGATAATTTCCATCAGTGCTATTAGCAGGAAATAGAATAGTATTATTACGCAGAGGCAAACGTCGACCATTAACCTCGACAATTTGAGCCTGATTTCGATTATAAAAATAATTATAATAATCCACAAAATCAAACTTTCCGTCTAAATACTGAATAATAGTATCAGAGAAAATATTTTTTCCTTGATAAACTTCTTCCCAGGTAGAAAAATTACTTAAATCTAATTTCATAGCAATACTAGGCTTAGAAGAAAAATCCTCTTCTAAAAAATAACAGTAAAATACATAATTATTAAGAAAATAAAACCAGTTATAATCTAGATAAAAGAGACCATCCTTCGTTTTGTCACTAGAAATCTTCACTATCAGCGCTCCTCTACCTTGCGCGGTTTTAATAGTATCATTATAACCAACAACCACAGCGGCGTGATAGTCCATAACACTATCTAAAACAACGCCTTCGTAGCTATCATAAATTGAATCGCTAGCAGGCATATTCACAAAATAAGGAAAATAGGGCAATCCGATAACAAAAGATGTGCCCTTAATTAAGGAGTCCTTAAGCTCTTCTAAATATTTAGTAATCGAATCTGGCTCTGATCCTCCAGAGAATTTGACTTTGTGCAATCCTTTACTTTTATAAGCTAAGGCTTTGTGCCTAACTTCTAGACTCGGCTGCAATTTATCGTCCACTTCACTAGCTGGAAAGTCTGACATTGTGGCACAACCTTGATTCTTCATAAAATAGACCGCATCGTTTATATTGGAAGATCCCCAGCCTGGAAAAATGTTCTGATTCCAAACAAAACTATGGCTAAATTGATTAATAGTTAAGGACGGGTCACGGTCAAATCTTTTATTCCAGATTGCTGATTTAAGATAATAAATCAGAGAAAAATGACTAGAATTATCCAGCAACACTTGACTCCGCACGGGCGGAAAGAAACGGCTATTATCAACTACTATTGGTCGTTCTTGACTGAACGCGCCCGATAATAGGATGAACCAAAAACCTAAAAACAACATTAATTTTTTCATTTTTTACCTCCTATTTTTTATTTATTTTTTAAAGTTCTCTAAATTTCTTCTAAAAAGAAAGAAGTTTACTATACCAAAATAATATATAGAAACTAACAAAATGTCAATTATTGCTTGACATTTTACCTTCGCAATAGTTCAATAGCTTGGCAACGTGAAAGAGAAAAATTCCTAAAATAGTATTAGAATTATTATTTTGTTATACTTATTGTAATATGATAATTCAAATTATAGATTTATGAATAAAATAGATTTGTTTCCCCAATTCTCTCCTGGTGAACAGTTGGATAAAGAGTTAGGCGAACAATTAAATGAAGCAATGTTAGAAGAGCTTAGTAATATTAAAAATCTACCAATTATAGAAGGGCAAAGTGTGGTTGATAAAATTTTTTCAAATCAAAGAAGGGAAAAAAAGCTAGCCGAGCAAGAAGATGACGGTAACGGACTAAAGGTTAGATACTTTCGTAAGATGAGCTTAGAGGCTTTTATCAAAATGGCAAAAGTTGGTTATCAAGACGCCGCTTCATATGCGGAAGAAGAGCCCCCTATTATAGATCAAAGAGAACTAAAATATTTTATTATTGATAGTTTTTCTCTCGATAAGCAGGAAAAAATAGAAACAAAAGGACTTAGCTTAAAAGATTTAGTTAACGAACATTTTGGTGTGGATGTTTATGAGCGATTGGCGGAGTCTGATTTTTCTTATGCTTGTGTCATGGATTTCATTAATAATTATTTAGATGAGAAATATCTAAAACAAACACATACTGGCTCAGTTATGCAAAAACTTTCGCCATTTCTATCGATGAGCGTGGGCGGCGTAATTTCTACCTTATCCAGCGATAAATACCCATATCGAAAAATTTATTGTGAAATTGTTAAAGATGATATTATTCCACATCAATCCGGAGTGAATGGTGAGAAGGAGGTTTTTATAAAAAAATTAGAAATGGGTGATATTGCCGGCGTCTATGTTGATGATAATAAAATATTTGAACTAATTAGAAATGATAATACTTTTTCTCAGGGTAATTATTATCGAGAACATCAAAATGAGATGCAATATTCTGATGACATTATCCAAAAATGGCGCTGGGAAGTTAATACCAACGATTGTTTGCCAAAGAGATTAAAAATTTAACCAGCATTCGCTATCTATTAAAATTAATTCAAAAATAACAAAAAAGACCTGGTAAAAACCAGATCTTTTTTGTTAGTGGTCGTTAAAAAACGGATTTTCAACTCTTTAGACGAAATTATTGAGGAAATTAAGTATTAGGCGGAGTTTTTGGAAGAGGGAATTTATAGCCATTAAATAGCTATGTTTTTTTGGGTCTCTATATTATATTAATAATATATCAATTTGTTCGATTGTTTTATCGGTATTTATAAAAATAGGTAAACGTGGTATTATGTTTAGATTAAAAAATAAATAAAATAAAGAAAAAATTAATTTCTGGAGAGAATTAAATTATATGTTTAAAGAGGGTGGAGTTTTTAATATCGAGGAAAATAAAAAGAAACCAAAAGATCCTGCGGACAATGAGAAGGGTGATTTTAGCGTGAATAATCGGCGGGTCATTAGTGAAGCTCTTAATCTTGTAAATGAAGATTGTCCCGGAAGCCAAGAAATCGCCGATTTAGACGATAATAAAAAGGTACATCTTTTTTTTGAAAGATATCAGGGCGACACATTAAAGTTTTTTGAAAAAGAAAATTTTGATTTTCTTAAAAGTTTAAATTATGCCGATCGAAATTTAGCTAAGGGGGTAATGTTTACCAATGAATTTCCTAAAGAGTATTTGGTTAAATACTACAATGAATTTCCCGAAGATAAAGCTATTGATGATATTGGGTTAAAGTTATTTATTGATTTAGAACGTTATACAGACGAAGATAATGCTGAAATTAATAATCAAGAATACGATCAAGTGTTGGCTAAATTATTCGAAGTTAATCTTTTTTTAGACAAAAACCTCAGGTTAATTAAAAATGACCCGGAGGTTTTTAATTATTTTACAGACAATTATAAATTATTTATTTCTGGCATAAAGGAAGATGCTAAAAAATTAAATAATGTTATCAACGCCTCTCTTTATCAAAAAACTTTGAGTTTCTCTGAGGCTTTTTCAGCCATAATTTCTCGAGTAGAATTAAAATTATTAGAATTAGAGCAAGTTTTAAAAACAGAAGATAGCCCCAAAGAAGTAATTGCTAATTTTGTTCAAGAATTAAATTCCGATAGTAAAAATAGAACTCAAAATGTCCAGGAGTTAGGGAAAACTGCCGCTCAGTTAAATGCACAATATGGCCAGCTTGGTGAAGATGTTATGAGCGGGATTGCCTCGGCACATAGCATTGAAAATCAATCTATTACAGAAGATAATCTTGGCGCAGCCCTGAATGATCTTGGTTTAGGCGAGCATAACAGAGAATTAGTCATGAATGATTTTCAGAATCATAAAAAATTTAGCGCTGAGAGATTAAAAGAAATGATTGCCTATTATCAAAAAACAGCTGAGGCTGAGCAGTATAGCCCCGAGATTATGCAGATGGTTTATAAAGATTTTGAAGATGAGAAAAGTAAGAATGGCGAGGAAATAACACAGAATTTTAATTGGTCAGAAAGAATGGAAAAATATAGTAAAGAATTTCCGCAACCAAAAACTGAAGAGCAAGTTGTTTACGAAGAGACAATTAGAAAACTGCAACAAATCCTGCCCCTACAGATTGCTTTGGAAAAAAAGATGGATCAGTTGGTTTACGGACGAGAAGAGACTAAATTGCCTAAGGGTTTTAGTAATTTTGAGAACAGTAAAGTAATACCAGAAAATATTCCCGAACAAGCCCCTTTGTATTTCCCCGTTGGTATTTCTAAAGATTTAATATCCTGGGAACAAACGCTATCCGGTGAAAAGAAATTCGCTAAGCCAATTGATCTTTATGGCTATTTATTTTGGCTTAATAACCAAAATAGGAAAGTCGATTTGGTTATTTGTGATGAAATTCAGGTTAATAATTATCAGGCGCGTTACGGCAAAAGTGAAATTGAGGCGCGTCAGAAGGCGAGTGAAATTGGTAATCGTGAAGCAGAGCAGTATGAAAAAATCATCAGTACCTTCGGTTTAGATAATATCAATGTTCAAAGATATCAGGAATTTATTAATGGCAATAAAGATGAATATGAGCGTTATAGTAGTGTGGTCAAAAATTTAGCGATTCAACCGGCGTTTAAGGAAGCCTTTTTAGCTATGGTTCAGGAATCAGTGTCGGGCGCCGAAAAGGAAGAATATATTGGCTATGCGCTTGAAGAGCTGACTTGGATATTGTCCGCTAATGGAACCAAGGTCGGTCATCTCAATGAAGCTCGCTATGATATTTTAGGGGCGGTGATTCGTAATTTTGAACAAGTTGGTAAGGAGCAAGGGCTAGATGTTTTAAATAATCCTGAAAGTCCGGAAGCAAAAGTAATCTTGAATACCGTTTGTAAGATTACTCGTGATACTATTAATGAAAAAAAATCAAAGTTGGATAAAAATTCTTCTTCTCTTGCTTATTTTCAGCGCCTACAGGATCATCTGGGAAAAATAAAAACTGATTCTAAGGCTGGATATGATAAATCAGTTAAAAAAGATTATTTATCGTTAAATTTTGTTTGTCCGGATGTTGGCTCGGCGAGCTTTGGTTTCCGAGGTAATTTTGAAGCCAAAGAAAGTGTGGTTAAATTTAAAGAGCCATATAGTACGTATTTTTATAAAAATGATTCTGACCTTCTCATTAATAGTGATCAGGTTGTAGCCGCGAGCGACGGTTTAATTGGCGGTAAAATTTTAACCCTTGATAATAAGAAGCAATTAAAGTATGCCGAAAGTGTTGTGCGTCCGATTCTAAAACATTATTTTGCGAGTCTGGAAAAAACACCGGCCGAATATTTTGAGCAAGTTAATAAGAATCGCGAAGAGCTTTTAGCCGAGGCGCAAGAAGCAACAAGTTTGCTGGAAGTTTTACGTTTTGTGCAAAAATATATTGTTAAACCGACTCATCTAGCTTAATTTGTTTCTTAAGCCATGCTGGTTGAGAACCGGCTAAATTCTTTTTTCCAAAATCCCAGATAAAATTGAAAATAGAAAGCAGAGTTTTATATATTTCTTTATTTTCAATAATAACTCCAACCATAGAATCTGACGAGAAGGTCACAAAGGAAACTTTATTATTATAGATATTTATTTCAGTCGCGAATGGGTAGGTTTTATGATCAACGAATAAAATATCCGTGACTTCATTAGATTTATAATTCTTCATGTAATTCAGGGCTGGTGCATTATTAGGTATAATTACCTTCTCATATACACCGAGCTTTTTTCTTTTGGGCGCGTAGTAGTTAGTGTTCCAATCGCTAAGATAGGTTGCATAGCTAGCAACATCAGAAAAGGTGTAAAGTTTTTTATCAGGATTACTAATTAAAGTATCTTCTAGAACTTTCTTTACTCCTTCTTCGCCCTCGTAAAATCTCACCCCCGGTTTATTGCTAACTAAGTTATAGGCGGAGACGAGATCAGGGAGGGAGGCGGTAAATTCTTTTTTTGTTTTGTTGAGCTCTTTTTCGCGACGTTCCAAAACCTTCTCTAAATTAGAGGGATGCTCGGCTGTAAATAAGGCCACCCCGAGTTTACTCTCTTTTTTTAAAACTAGGTCCAAATCAATTAATTCTTCTAGACCCTTGTAGGCAACGCCTCGGGGTCTTTTTGCTATTTTAGCGATATCACTCGCTTTTTTAGGGCCATTTTGGAGCAAACAGTTAAAGATTTCTGATTGAACTTTAGTTAGGCCAAGGCCTAAGAGTATTTTTTCATTCATATATTTGGCTATTATTAGTGATTAAATTTCTTATTATTTATATTAATTATCTAATATTAGGTTATTTTATAGATACTTGGGGCAATGTGGTAATTATGGCTGTGGATAACTTTACAAAAATCAACTTTTATTGTGTTAGCTTTTAATTCTGATTTAAGCTCATGAACTTATTATAGCAAATATTTATTTAAGTGTCAACTTAAAAAATGACAATAATAATTAATTAATATAAGTGTTTTAGCTATGTCTGTATTGATTATTATAAACATTTAATGAAATATGTAATGTTTAGTATTGACAAATATTTAAATTAATGCTATACTTCTTGCATAACGATGAGGAAACAAAACACTGCTTATGTCAAACGTTAAGTCAGTACATTCTTAAACGAAACAAAAATATTAATTCCTGTCACTGTTATCCGGCGAATTAGAGTGGCGAGCCTTAGAAAGGAGGGAGTCTAGGGGGAGTCCAATTCTTTAAGGGTAATAAACGGGAAGCACGCCTCGCGGCGAATGATCTTCCTCTTGTCTAATAAAAAGATAAGAAGCGAGATGAGGGGAATACAGTCTCCGCGAGAGACAAAAGTACCTTAAATTTAAAAAAACATTAAGACTGGAAGGAGAGAGCCGGACTTAAATAATACGAACCATGACTATCTTTTTATAAGGATAAGATTGGAAATAAATATAAGAAAATGCTTAGTCTTGAATGAGGCGGCATCTTTTCAGAATTAACGCTCGCACCCCATGGCGATGTCGTCTGAATAGTAATTTCTTCAAACTCCCCTTCAGTTCCTTATCAACAAGATAAGTCCGAGGCGAGCCCGGATAAAGTATCGCCTCAAGCTTTCTAGGGTATAGGAAGTCTGAACCTTAAATTAATAGCTTAGTATTTTTAGGAGATTGAAATGGATATACCGTAACGGAGAGAGTCCATGTCCTAAGAATAACAACTATTTGTTGTTTGCCTTTAAATTTTAATTAATTTAAAGCCAAGCATTTAACCGAGCTGATCTGGAGATTACGTCGCAAACCGTAGTCAAAGGCGCAGGCGATCTGGGTAATTAGTGTCCGTATTTTCCCATCAGTGGAAGAAAATGGCCGGTGAAAAGCGGTGAATGCGACCGTCCCTTACGAGGAGATCGGCCGAGCCCTCAAACCTTGAATAAGCTTGGGACCCGGAAACTTCCTCGGAAGAAATAGTTCTTTAAATAATTTTGGTCATAAGAGTTACTCATAATTTATTAGTGATTGTTATGACCAAAATTGTAAGTATGAAAAATTTTAAATGGTATCGCCGCTATTTAGGCGGTACCTGGTACCAAAGTATAATGGTACCAATTGTCTCTCAAATTCTCTGTGGTCCGACATGGAGCAGAGAAATACCAAAAGAAATCCCGGGCATGCACCGGATACGGCTTCTGAAAACAGAAAGCTATTAAACATCTACAAGTTAATCTGAGAGAAGTTGCTACTTTAAGTAAAAGGCAACACAAGGCGATATAAAGTTCGCAGATAGAAGTGAGATAATATGTTCAATATTATCTTCTTTCCCAAGCACTTCATTGGAAATGGTGTGCTTAGAAGAGAAAAAAAGAAAAGTGTTAATGTTCTTTGAAAGAAAAAAATAAAAAAATAAAAAAAGTTTTTCATTTTTTAAGAAGCATTTTGTTTGGAGTATTTTGAATTTCAAATTTTTGGAACTTAGAATACTCCGGACAATGTTGCGAGGAGGCAAAAATGAAAACAATGAAAAAATTAGTATTTTTTCTCGGCGGTGCTGACGCCGAAATGGTTGAGATTTCCAAGGTGCTGGCTCAGTCCGGCGCCGAAATTCATAATGCAGGTTTAGGTTGGGGCGCCGCTGCCTCCGTCTATGCCGCTGAAATCTCTGCTGTCGCCGCGGCCGGTGGGGTTCCGGTGCTCGTGGAGTTGAACACCGACATTGATCTGCCTGAGGGTGTGATTCTGGTCGACCATCATGGCGACCGCTCCTCTGAACCTGCCAGTATTCTGCAGGTTCTGAGTCTGCTCGGTCTGGAGCCGAACCGCTGGCAGCAGCTTATTGCCGCGAACGACTCTGGGTACATCCCGGCGATGGTGGAAATGGGCGCCACTTCCGAGGAGGTAGCAGCTGTCCGCTTGGCCGATCGTTCCGCTCAGGGTATCACACCCGAGCAGGAAGAAGCTGCCGAAGCCGCTATCGCTGGCCGCGAAGTAGCTGGCCGTTTGACCGTTGTCCACTTGCCTCACAGCAAGTGCGCCACCGTTACTGATCGCCTCTTCGGTCAGTACGACCAGCTGCTCGTACTCTCCGGTGACGGCGAGGTGAACTTCTACGGAGACGGGCAGCTTTGCTCTGTTCTCAAGGAAAGTTTTGACGGTTGGAACGGTGGTTCCGGCCTTGCTCAGAAAGGTGGTAGCGCTTTCTGGGGTGGCTATCCGAACCACGCCGAGATTGAGGCGTTCATCAAGTACGCATTTGGCGAAAAGTTCGTCAACCTCACGCCTCACATGCTGCGGTTAAATGATGGAAGGGTTCTTATTCCCGCCGCCCCCGCGCCACGCGTGGCCGCATCGTTCAGCGAATTCGACGCTGCTGACGGAATCACCGAACAGAAGTTCGGTGAAATCACTGGCTTGCCCGAGCCACAAGCAGGCAAGTTTTTGGTCGTCAGCGGCATGCTGTTGACCGCTCTTGCCGGCAGCCGCAGGGACGTGGTGGCACCCGCCACTGGTCATCCTGACGTCGTCAGGGAAAATGGTCAGATAGTTTCTGTGCCTGGATTTACCAGGTAAGAAATTACAGCC
>JAACPL010000015.1 GCA_009995495.1 Candidatus Falkowiibacteriota bacterium | reverse complement strand
GCGATTCAGGGAGCTTTGAAAAAATTAGAAAAATAATTTTTTATTTTATGAATTTAAGTGACATCCTTTATACTTTAGGAAAATTTTTTGGTTTAACCACGCTAATTTCTTTAGCTTTATTAATTTTTTCCGGCGACACGGCCCGATATTTTGATCGTTTTATTGGTCTTGATCGTTTAATAAAATTTCAACGAAAATTTTCTTTTTTCGTTTTATCTTTTGCGGTTTTACACCCAGTTTTATTTATTTTATCAGGCCGAGAATCTTTAAAAGTATTTATTCCTAATTTTTATTTAATACCTTTGAGTTTTGGAATTTTTGCTTTTTTAATTTTAATTATAGTAATGATTTTTTCTTATTTTTATAAGAGAATTTCTTATCTTGCCTGGCAATACATTCACATCTTAACTTATGTCTTGTTAGGCTTTGCTCTTTATCATGCTTTTTTTTGGGGAAGTGATGCTAAAAATCCGATTTTCCAAGTGATTTATGTAATCATTTTAATTGCAGTAATTCCTGGTGCGTTTTATCGTTTTATATATAAATACCGAGCTTGGCGTCGTCCTAAATTTTATATTTCAAAAATTATTCAAGAGACAAATAATGTTTTTAGCTTAAATCTTAGATCTGATAAAAAAATTAATTTTAAAGCAGGGCAATTTTGTTTCTTGAGGTTAAAAGGAAAAAAACTTTATGCCCGCCATCCTTTTACAATCTCGAGCTCTCCTCAGGAAGAGGGATTTTTATTTACGGTTAAAAATACCGGGCGCTTTACTTTTGCTTTGTCAAAGATGAAAATTGGGGATGAAGTTTTGATTGACGGGCCTTTTGGTCGTTTTGTTGAACGAAAAAAGAGCGGTGACTTGGTTTTTGTTGCCGGCGGAGTTGGTATCACGCCTTTTAGAAGCATGGCGCTTGATTTTTTATCCAGGGGTCGTCAGGGGAAAATTTCTTTAATTTATTGTGCAAAAAATAAAGAAGATTTAGTTTTTGAAAATGATTTTAATCGTCTTCAGGGCGAAAATTTTAAGACTTTTTATGTTTTAAGTGCGGGTGAAAAGAGCGAAGGTTCTTATTTTTCTGGCAGGATTAATAAGGAGATTGTTAAGGACTCGTTTTTAAATATGAATAATCCGACTTTTTATATTTGCGGGCCGGAACCCTTAAAAATAGCGACAATTAAGATGTTAAAAGAGTTAGGTGTTTCTAAAAAGAAGATTATTTTTGAGGATTTCTTTTGGTAGAGGATGTGATATAATAAGAATATAAATATTTTTTAGAAAAAATGAAAACAAAAAATCCGGTAATTTTAATCATTCGCGATGGTTGGGGTTATAGAAAAAACAAGAAAGATAATTATATCGCCATGGCTAAGACGCCTTGGGATGATATGTTTAGTCGTGATTATCCAAACGGGTTATTATCGGCTTCGGGCGAGGAGGTGGGCTTACCTAAAGGCTATCAGGGTAATTCCGAGGTTGGGCATATGACGATTGGTTCTGGCCGAATTATTTTTCAGTCGCTTGAAAAAATAAATAAAAGTATTAAGGACGGTGATTTTTTTAAAAATTCTGCTTTTTTAAAAGTTATAAATTCTTGTAAGAAATCGGGGCAAACTTTGCATCTCGCCGGTCTTTTACAAACTCAAGGTGTTCATAGCCATATTCATCATCTTTTTGCCTTGCTTGATTTATGTCAGAAAGAGAAATTTAAGAATGTTGTTATCCATGCTTTTACTGACGGGCGCGATGCTCCTGTGCATGAGAGCTTAAAACATTTGAAAAATTTAAAGAAAAAAATAAAAGAGCTTGGTTTTGGAAAAGTTGTTTCTATTTCTGGTCGTTATTATGCGATGGATAGAAATGAAAGATATGAGAGGACGGAGCTAGTTTATAATTCTTTGGTCTTAGCTCAGGGAGAAGTTTTCAAAGATGCTGAAGCTTATGTTAAAGCTTCTCATAAAAATGGAGTGAGTGATGAATTTATTAAACCTGGTATTTTAGGAGGCTATCAGGGCCTAAAAGACGGTGATGGTTTTATCTTTTTTAATTTTAGAACTGATAGACCAAGACAATTAACTAGAGCCTTATTGGAAAAAAAGTTTTCTAGCTTTAAAAGAAAGGCGATGCGAAAAATAAATTTTGTCGCTATGACCGAATATTATCGCCCTTTCCCAGCTCTTATTGCTTATCCGGACGTATCTTTAAAAAATTTATTGGGTGAGATTATCGCTGATGCCGGCTTAAAACAGTTAAGAATTAGTGAAACAGAAAAATATGCTCATGTTACTTTTTTCTTTAATGGACAAAAAGAAAAAGCTTCAAAGGGCGAGGATAGAATTTTAATTCCATCACCAAGGGTTGCGACCTATGATTTAAAACCGGAAATGAGCGCGCCAGAAATTTCTTCGGCTCTTCGTAAAGAAATTGCTAAAAAGAAATATGATTTTATTGTTGTTAATTTAGTTAACGGCGATATGGTTGGACATACGGCTAATAAGAAAGCGATTATCAAGGGGCTTGAAGCAGTTGATACGGCGATGGGGGAGATTGTTTCAGTTGGGCTTGGTTATAATTATACGAGCTTAATTTTTGCTGATCATGGTAATGCTGAAGATAAAAGTCCAAAGTACGCAACGAGCCACACTTTAAACCCAGTTCCTTTTATTATGGTTTCGCCTAATAAGAAAATCGCTAATGCAAAAATAAAAGCTGGGGGCGAATTGAAAGATATTGCACCGACAGTTTTAAAAATTATAGGTTTAAAGAAGCCGAAGGAGATGAGGGGGGAGAGTTTGGTTTAGGAAGATAAATAAATAAAATTAAAAACCAAAAAACCAAGTCTTAGTTTTAGACTTGATTTTTTTTAAGAAAAGTTCCAAACAATTCTTTAGCCCTTCTTTCTTTGTAGAAAATTGGATCAAAATGATTTTTTGATATTCTTGGCCATTTTTTATATAACTCTAATTCATCAAATTTTTTTACATTTTTCTTTGCATATCCGTATATAAATTTAGCTATCTCTGTTGGTGGCAACCAGTATTTCATGTCCGCATTGGTTTTTATTGAGACAAAAGGTCTTTCAATTAATTCCTTTGGAGTTAGAACCGAAGACACGTTTAATATTAGAGAGTGAAAATTATTTTTTTCTCTTGAAATATTTTTTAAATTATCTTTTAAAATATTTATTGAGGTCACCCATGATTTATGTACATCAAGCTGATACTTATCTGAAAGGGAGCCTATTTGAACAAAAATTGTTTTTTCCTTTCTTCCTTTCAGCTCTTGAGCTAAAAAAGATGGAACTTCGCAGGTAATTTTTTTCACACTATCATTTATACCATCTGAATCAAAATCATTTTCAATTATTATGTTTCCGGCCTCATCCATTTCAGTTAGATATTCCCCCATGGCGTGGATAAAAATAACGGGAATTTTAGGAATAGATTCTAATAACATTTTGATATTTTTTTGATAATCATTAGAGTGATAGTCAGAAACAGAAAAGCAAAGATTGGCCTTAGGAAGAATTCCTTTCTCGTCGAAAAATTCTTGAAAATTTTTAGCCTTTCTTGTTATCCCATAAACTATATAATCCTCTGATTGAGCAAAAAAAGTAAATAGCTGCGAACCAATAACACCCATCACTCCATTTATAATAACCAATCTCTTCATAAATTTAATTTTTATTTTTTATTATCTTACAATTAAATCTATCATCTATTTGACATATTATCAATATTTATGTTATATTTTTATTGATAGTAAAAAATATTTTTACTAGAAAGCCAATTTTTTATAATATGAATCTAATAAAAAAAGACTCAATAGAAGAATATATCCTAAATCATTTGAAAAATGAGCCAATTTTAATGCTAAAATTAGTAGAAAAAATAAAACTAGACAGACCTGGAACAACTAAACAAGCGGTTTATTATGTTTTAAGAAAAATGAGAAAAGATAATCAAATCGTTATTTATAAAGGAGTGGCAGCTTTAAATATAAGTTGGCTTAACTCAATGATAAACTTTTATGCAATTGCAAAATATAATTACACAAAAACAGGCTATGGTGATTTTAGCATTTTAAATCTTGAAAATAAAGAAAAAATTAAATACTACTTTAATGATCCGATTAAGGCCGATGTATTTTGGACGCATATTTTATATTTACTGATTAGTTTTTGTCCAAAGGGCGAGCATTATTATCTATATAATCCCCATCAATGGTTTTTATTATTAAGGTCAGAAAATGAGCAAAAACTATTTAATGATATGGTTAAAGGCGGGCGTAAAGTTTTGCAGCTTGTCGGCTCTAATAATTATTTAGATAAATATGTTAATAAATATTTTAATAATAATGAAAAACAGTTTTTTGCAAACGAAAAAGCTTGGTTTTCAAATAATTATTATTTAAATGTTATTGGTGATTATTTAATAGAAGTTTATTTAGATAAGGCGATGTCGCAAGAGCTTGATAATTTTTATTCTGAGACTAAAAGTTTTAATGCCTCAGATCAAGAAAAATTGAAAAACATTATAGATAAGGAGGGGCGGGTTAGGATTGTTGTTTCCAGAAATGATCAAAAAGCGAAGAAAGTTAAACAAAGGTTTGAAAAATATTTTTTTGTTAAATAAGTCGAATGATTTTATTATAATATCTATTGGTCGCACAAAACTTATTCTATAATATCAAAACTTAATTTAAGTAATTCCTTTTCTATTTCTTCATTTTTTATCTCTTCACTATAATAAATACTTGAAGCATCGTTTTGTTTTTCCTGTTTAGCTAAGTCAAAGTTTTCTAAAATTTTATTTTTAGAAATAGGCGAACGAATTTCTTTTTTCTTAACTAAAGAAATAACTTCGTCTAAATTTATTGATAATTTTTTCATAATCATTCCGAAATCATAAAAATCACGATAGCGAACACGGTCACTCATTGCCCTTATTTTTTCGGCAGTAATTTCTCTAATATCCATCACCCGAACTTTTGTTTTTACTCCATATAAATTTTCATAATCCATTTCCACTGGCTCTAAAACTACGTTTTGCAAAAAATCAACCTCAACTTTTAATGAATTAGCTTGACCAAGTGGTCCGTTATATTTGAGCCTCTCAATTTTAACAGTCGCCCCGGAAACATAATCCTTTTTTACTTCTAAAAAATCAAAATCAGAAAAAATATTTTTAATTTCTTCTAGCTCTATTTTAGTCGCGTTACTTGAAAAGTCTAAATCTTCAGAAAATCTTAATTGGGGAAGATAAACATGGTGCAGGGCGGTTCCGCCTTTAAAAATTAATTTATTACTTAATTTAGACTCAAAGATTATTTTTGAAACTAGCGCTAAAAAATAATCCTTCTCGACAATAGCGAGCGGGTACTTAATTTTTCTACTATAAAAGATTAACTCCTCTCTATTTAGTAATTCTATCATCATAATATAGGCGCCACTTGGCATTAAAGTTTTTTGATTCTTTAGTAAATCGTGAAAAACCTTTTTGGCTTTTTAAACTTAATAATAATTTATCAGTATTTTCATTAACGCTATCTAAAAGAAAACCCAGCTTTCTTCTAACAGTTGCGCCATATTTTAAAGCAAAGTTTTCAAGTTTTATAAAATTAATTTCGTTTTTGTGGTTTTTTATTTTTTCAAAAACCAAACTCGCAGAATAAAAATCTTTCTCTAGATATAAATAGTCTAATAAAGCTTTTTCTTTTGTAGCGACTTGTACTAATTTACCGTCTATTCTTACAGTCTCAAAGCCAAAATAATATTTTTTAGCAATTTTAATAAATTTTATTTCATTATTTTGAAAATTAAATTTTTTGCTGATAGCCAAATTAATAAGTGAGGTTGAATTGCTGTATTGATCAAATATTTGGTGGTAGTTTAGGGCAGAATGGAGTGATACATAGGAGTCTTTATTGATTCCCTGGGCAATTAAGAAAATTGAGATATCATTAAGAGATCTTGAGCTCAAATTATCAATTATTAGGTATAAGCCTTTTTTTATACGCAAAAACCAGCCAGCCTTATATAAGGTCTGGATTCTATTATGAGCCGAAGCTTTACTATATTCATTAGTAAATACTTTCATTAAATTGTTCGTAGAAACGATGCGACCAAATTTTAATATTACTTCTTCTATAATTTTAGCATCTTTCTCGCTTAATATTGTATTTTTCATTTTTAGTTATTAACTATTTATAGTGTATATCTATAAACATTATATACTAAATAGATAAAAATGTCAATAGTTTACACGTCATAATCGCCTTCGCCTGGCAGCAAGGCGATTTCTCGTGTAATTTATTCATACACGAGAATTATCCCCGAAAACATCAATTTTTACTACCACATTGGCTAATATTTTAAATATCTTTACACATAATTAATTTAATCATCCCAAATATGTTGACTTGCTAATGCATATATAATATATTTTAAATATGAATATCTCAAATTATAATCATTATTAAGCTCCTAAAAATCGCAAAAAATACAAACTCTTGAATATAAATCATAGAATTAATTATATAATTATGTTCAAAAAAATAAAGGATGAATATGGCTATAAATTTAGTACTGTAAATAGTGGTATTTTTGTTGTTAATATAGAGGCTAGCTGTCAGGATGGGAAATTTTTTGGATTTTTTGGGGGTGAAGATTTGAGAGTTGAAATAAATAGGACTAAACAAAGAGAAATTCCGGCTAAGGGGCGGGCTCAATATTTTAATATTCCCCCTACCTGGAACGGGACAACTTTAAAAGGTCTTAAGAAAACGGTTGTTTTTATTTTAAATTTAAACAAAGGTGACCACGAAATAAAATTTTATCCTAAAAATGGCGCTATTATTACAAGGGAGCCAGCCATTATTCAAATAAAACCAGGTCAAGCAATCATACAAAATATTCAGGCTGAAAACGGAGATCGCCGACCATGGAGCACTATTGCTTTGATTGATTTACCTTTAAAGATTCTAGACGTATCTGCGACTTGTGAAAAAAAATCAGGAGATAGTGATGATTTAAAATTAATTATTGATGGCCGAATTGAAAAAAATCAAGAGTCAAATTGGTGGGGCAAAAATTGGTTTTGGCAAGGCCACCAACTTCAAGGATATACAAAAGAGTCTAGATTCTATACAAACTTAGAAAAAGGAGTTCATTATATAGAGTTTTGGGCAGATAGAACGCCTGTTTTAAATAGTGTTCACTTGGATTTAGGTATTCACTTTGACTCACCAGAAGATAGTAAGGATGATACTCCACTTCAAAACATTCCAAACGTTGATAATCCAAAATGGACAGGATCTTTTAATGATGATACGGAACAAATGATTTTAGCTCGAGCTATTTGGGGAGAAGCAAGGGGCACATCTGAAGAGGCGCGTATTGCGATTGCTTGGTCAATAAAGAATAGGCTCGGGAAGCGAAAGAGCTGGGACACTTATCACAATATTATTTTGCAACCATCGCAGTATTCCGCGTTTTGGGAAACTTTCCCGGAAGACAATAATTTAAAAGCGCTAAGAGACCCATTGGGAACCACAGATAATATTAATGATTATAAAAAGTGGCGGAAAACTTATGAAATAGCAGGGGATGTAATTTCTCAAAATATCCCCGATCTAACTAAAGGTGCTACTCATTATTACGATGATAGCATTAAAGCTCCTTTTTGGGCTAATGACTTTAAAATAAAAATTGAAAACTTAAACTTTTTCTATTCAAAATAATGAAAAAATTTAATAAAAAAATTATTTTTTTGATACTTATTTTCCTTGTGTGTACAGCTCTTTTTATAGTTGTAATTTTAAAAGTAAAAAAAGTTAATTTAAACATAGATAAAACATTAACAGAAAAAAGCACAATAGAAATATCAGAAATATCTCTTGAAAAAATTATCGAAGATGAGTATGGAAGGCTTTTTTATATAGATAATCAAACAAAAAAAAGGGTTGTGCAGAATAATAATACTATAAGTCTCTTACAATTTTCACCGTTAAAAGATAAATACGCTTTTACAGAAAATTTAAATAATGATGAATATAATAGGCAAGTTCTTATATTTACCGGAGATATAAATAGTAAAGAAACAAAAGAAATATACCATGGTAGTTTTAAGACTTCTGGATGGGAATGGTTTTCTAATGAAGAAATATTAGTTTCTGCCGGATGTGGCACGGAGTGTCAGGTTTTATATCTTATAGATTTGAAGTCAGGTAAACAATTAGAGTTAAATTATGGTGTGGACTATAAATGGTCTGCCGATAAAACTAAAGTTATCGCTCTTCATTATACTGCCATTCCGGGGTTTACAGTAGGTGATAAATTAGGTAATGAACTTTTTACTTTAAGGAGAGAATTTTGGGACGATTCAAAATTATTTAATCTTCTTCAAGCTGAATGGTCAAAAGACGGTGGAAAGATTGCTTTGGTTATAAAAAAAGAAAATGAAGAAAAGATGGAGTTATTAGTATTTGACGTACAAAATGATTTTAATAAAATATTTCAAAACGACATAGAAATCCTGGATAATATAGAATTATCTTGGAGTAACAATAAAGTTCTTATTGATGACAGGGAGTATGTTATAGAATAAAAATCATCATGTTATGGTGTCGCCTTCGCCTTTTCACCCCCCCCCAAAAAATATCTAAAACAAAAAAAAACTTGCCTCAAGGGCAAGTTCTTTTCGTTAGCGGAATGGACGGGGGTCGAACCCGCGACCTCCTGCGTGACAGGCAGGCGCTCTAACCAACTGAGCTACCACTCCATATTTTCTATTTTTAAAACGTCCAAAAAGGACGCAAAGTGTCACTTGTAATTACAGAAGAAAGCATAACAAAAACTTTTTAGCTTGTCAAAGGATACTAGCTGAATTCTAATCAACTATTGCTAAAAAATATAAAACAAGCTATGATATATAGTATAAAAGGAGCTTTAGAGCTTTTTTAATTTGTTATATTTTGTTATATTAAAATGAAAAATATGGAAAAAGATTTGGACCAGGCGTCCCTGGAAGAAATAAAAAATTCTTTATTGAAACAAAAAGCTGATCTTTTAAAAGATTTAGTTAATTTTTCGCGTGAAGATTCTCATGAGGCTGATGATAGATCGGCTGCTTTTCCTGAATATGGTGATAAGCCAGATGAGAATGCTCAAGAAATCTCTGATTATTCAACTAATATAGTAGCTCAAAAAGTTTTGGAAAAGAGTCTTGAGGATGTAGAAAAGGCTTTAAAAAGAATTGCTTCTGGTGATTATGGAATCTGTAAATATTGTCACAACCCAATCAATGCTAAACGTTTACTTGCCAGACCAACGGCTAGCTCTTGCATAACTTGTAAGACTGAATTACAAGACAATGAATAAGAAAACTATTAAAACTTTGTTGGTAAATATAGCTATTACTTTCGGTTTAGCTATATTTTTTTTGGCTGACAGAATTTTAAAGGCTAAAGCCCTGAATTTAGAGGCGCCAATCGAGTTAATTCCTAATTTACTCTTGTTTAATTTAACTAAAAATTATTTCATTTCTTTTTCTTTACCATTATCTGGGCCGATTTTAAATATTTTTATAGTTTTACTTATAATCATTTTAGCAATTTATTTAATATTCTTAATTATCAAGGAAAAAGACAGGAAATTAGAAATAATTTTGTTGTTATTTATCTTTTTTGGGGCTTTAAGCAATCTAATTGACCGACTTTCTTTAGGTTTTGTTGTTGATTATCTTGAGCTTCGCTATTTCACGGTTTTTAATTTAGCTGATGTTATGATAGTTATTCCTTCTTTTTGGCTAATTTTAAATAACTTAAAGATTAAAAAGTAAAACCATCCCTGGCCCCTAAAATAAAAGAGACCCGCTAAGGGCCTCTCTTTATTAAAAAATATAATAAATAAATAATAGGCAAATCCGAAGCGAGTCTCAATCCCAAGCGGAAAATAGTATTTTGTCTATTTTCTTATCGAGATTTAGTCTCTTTACTATCTTGAAGAGTTGTTTATCAAATTAAATTTGATATTTTTCTTCCAGCTTCTAGCAAAATTAAAGATATTTTGTAATTTATTTCGCTAATTAATTTTGATAAAATCTTATAAAAATATCTTTTTGTTTTTTATAAATTTTCATCTGTTTTTAGCGCTTTTCTTAATTTGCTCGTTAATTATCGTCAAGATAGTGTTGACAATTTGGATTCAGAAGCTAGGTATCAAAGAACTTATACACTTATTATAGCATATTAAAAATGGTGGGTCAAGCGTCCTATACTAAAATTAGCAATATTTTATATTTTTATCTTATTTTAAATAAAAAAACGATGTATTTTTAATGATTTTTAGACTTAAGTCCAGGATATTATGGACTTAAATAATTTTTTTATACACAGAAAACACAAGTTATCCACAGGTATTTATAACAAAAAAGTCAAGAATTTATCTTGACTTCTTATTTTGAGGCTTGAGTGGGATTCGAACCCACGAATGACGGTTTTGCAAACCGCAGCGTTAGACCACTTCGCCATCAAGCCCTATTTTCATTAAATTAGAACATTATTAACAATTTTGATTTTATCTGATATCGTTTCTTTTGTAAATACTTTATATTAGGGGATTGGATTTACTTTAATCTTCATAAATAATTAATAATTTCTTATTATCTTGATTATTCTTCATTTTTCTTTTCATCCATGATTATTCCACTCTCATTTGCCCCAATTTTTTCTAAAATCTTAGTTTTTTCGCTACTAGTAGCTAAAATTTCTACTTGACCATAGTCATAAATCTTCGTTGGGATGAATTTTAAAGATTTTAGGCCATTTTGCCAAGTAGTTTCTAGTAATAAACCCTGTCTTGTCTCCTCGGACCACATCTGATCAAAAACGAAATTACCTAAAGAATATATAATTGGTTTATTATGATAAAATTCAAAAGTTTGAGGCCAATGAGGATGGTGGCCAATCACGAGATCAGCCCCGGCATCAATTGCGGCTCTAGCAAATTCTTTTTGTTGCCAATTCGGCTCGGTAACGTATTCAGTTCCTGCATGCATTAAAATAATTATAAAATCTGGAGAATTTGTAGTATTTTTTATTAAATTAATATCATTTTTCATTTTTTTTACATCCATATTTGCTATTCCTGCTCTATTTGTCGTTGCAACTGAGTAATCATTTTGGTAAGAATAACCAAAAAAAGCAAAATTATAACCCTTAATATTTATTATTGCTGGTTTTCGCGCCCCTTCTTCGTTTAAGCCGGCGCCAACAAATTTAATTCCATTTTTTTCTAATATTTCTATAGTATCAATTATTCCTTGTTTTCCCTGATTTAAAGAATGATTATTTGCTAATGATAATAAGCCAAGGTTTGCTAATTTTAAACCAAAAATAGAGTTTGGATTAGCTTTGAAGGAGAAAGAGCCGGTTGAAACTTGATAATTTGAGTCTTGTAAGAAGGGAGATTCTAAATTAGCAACAACTAAGTCGGCTCTGTTAATGGTTTCGTAAGTTTTTAAAAATGGCCAACTATAGTCATTATATTGTTCCATTTTTGCGTTAACCGTTCTTGAGAGCATAATGTCCCCGGCGAAAATGATGGTGATTTCTTTTGTTGAAGCAGTTTCTGGTTCTTGATATTCTGTGGTGATTAGTTCTTCTTGGGCGCGAGGATCAAATAAGTTATTAAAGTTTTTTCCATTTTTAAACCTTTCCAATTTAATTGAAGGGGCTTGAGCTATATTAATAATTGATAAAGATAAAGCTAGGGCAATTAAAACTGTCCCAATAATGATTATTATTCTTTTATTTTTTTTAATAAAATCTAATAACATAGATTTATTATAGCATTTTTTAAATCTTTAGTAGACCCTTATCACTTGTCTTGACTCAGAATTAGGTCGTTGACCCGACTTTCGATTTTTGCTATCATATCAATATAAATTGATAATCAAATTAAATTGATTATAAAAATATGAAAATTAATTGCGAAGCTAAAGCTGATTGTTGCGTTAATAAAAAGCTAACCGAAGCTTATGTTGGTTTGGCTAAATTTTTACGAATTATTGGTGATAATAATCGTCTGAAAATTTTATGTCTTTTGAAGGATGAGGAATTATATGTTGATGAGCTTTCTTGTAACTTAGGTTTAGCGCAAAATTTAATTTCTAGTCATTTAAAAATTTTAAATTCTTTTAATTTACTTAAGATAAGAAAGGTGGGAAAAAAGAATTATTATCATACAAATAGAGAAGTTTTTAAAAAATATAATTCATTGTTAACAAGTTTTCTTAAAAATTATGAGTAATAAGATTGAAAGTGTTGAAGTCCTGGGCTCGGGCTGCCCTAAGTGTCATAAATTATTAGAAATAACTAATGAAGTTTTGAGTCAATTAGGTTTAGATATTAAGGTTATTTATGTAACAGAAATAGACAGAATGATTGCCATGGGTATTATGTCCACGCCGGCCTTAGCTATTAATAGTAGGCCAGTTTTAAGTGGTCGCCTTCCTAGCTCCGAAGAAGTTAGAGAAATAATTAGTAAATATTTGTAATTTTTATTTTATGAAGAAGGAATTATGGCTTGGACTAGGGCTATTAAGTTTATTTTTGATTTTTTATTTTGTGCCGCTTGACTCTCCAGTAATGGGCGGGGCAATTTTAGCTGGATTAGCTCTACTTAATGAATATGCTAGAGAACATATTTTAACTTGTTTGGTTCCAGCTTTTTTTATTGCCGGGGCAATTGCTGTTTTTGTTCAAAAAGATGTTGTTCTGAAATATCTAGGGGGTAAGACGAAAAAATATATTTCTTATTCAATCGCTTCCGTGTCCGGAACAATTTTAGCGGTTTGTTCTTGTACTATTTTACCTTTATTTGCTGGTATTAGAAAACGGGGAGCTGGCTTAGGTCCAGCTATAACTTTTCTTTTTTCGGGTCCAGCAATAAATATTGCGGCGATATTTTTAACTATGTCTGTTCTTGGAATAGAAATTGGTACCGCTCGTGTTGTTGCTGCTATTTCTATGTCAATCTTAGTCGGCTTGTCAATGCAATTTATTTTTAAAGAAAAAACAGAAGCTGGTGGTTTATTTATTAACGAGGAGCAAGGTGAGAAATATAAAAACTCTACCGTTTTATTTTTCATGTTAAGCATGGTTGCAATTCTGGTTGTTAATGGTTTAAGTTTTGCGAGTGATTTAAAATATTTTTTGATGTTCTGTCTAGCTTTAACAACAGCAATAATCTCAATTGTTTATTTTAAACGTAAAACTAATAAAGAATGGTTAGCGGAGACTTGGAAGTTTACTAAATTATTATTACCCTTATTGTTTATTGGTGTTTTTGTTGCCGGCTTTATTATGCCATTTTTACCAGAGTCTTTAATCGTTAATTTGGTTGGAGAAAATTCAATTTTAGGAAATTTAGTTGCTTCGGTTTTTGGAGCTTTTATGTACTTTTCAACTTTAACCGAAGTTCCTATTTTACAAGCTCTAATGACGAAAGGTATGAGCAAGGGGCCGGCGCTAGCCTTATTACTTGCCGGTCCATCTTTAAGTTTACCTAACTTATTAGTAATTAGAAAAGTACTGGGTAATAGGAAGACCACTGCTTACGCCCTATTAGTTATTTTTTATTCAACTATCGCTGGTTTAATTTTCGGCTCTTTAATTTAGTTTCTAATTTTCAAGTTAAAAAAATTTTATGAAAAATAAATCTTTATTAATTCAACTAACTATTTTTTTCGTCATTTCTTTAGCCTTAATAATTTTAGGTTCAGCCAGAAATAGCCAAAGTTCTAGTACAGATATAAGTTTAGAGACGAGGCCTAAATCTGATAAAATTGAAATTATGTATTTTCATGCTAGCGCTCGTTGCGCTTCTTGTATTACTTTAGAGGAATATTTGAACGAAGCAGTTGACGATTTTTTTCAAGACGAAATTGCTAGTGGAAAAATAAGCTTTCAAAAAGTAAATATTGATTTACCGGAGAATAAAGAGTTGGCAAACAAGTTTGAAGCGGTTAGTTCCTCTTTAAAGATAAATGAAATTTATGATGGAATCGACCACATCGAAGAAGATGTTAGAGTTTGGCGTTATTTAGGCGATAAAGAAGATTTTAAAAATTATTTAAAAAATAGAATTGAGTCGCGTTTAAATTAAGAAGATTTTAAAATAACTTATGGAATTTTTAAATACAATTATAGATTCAACTAACATCCCCTTACTATCAGCTTTCTTTTTAGGTGTTTTAACTTCAATTAGTCCCTGTCCTTTAGCGACTAATATTACGGCCGTTGCTTTTATTTCTAAAAATCTAGCCTCAGCTAGGAAAACTTTTTTGTCGGGCTTATTTTATACCGCTGGGCGGGGGATTACTTATTTTCTTTTAGCTCTTCTTATTTATTTTGGCTTATCCTCTTTTGACATCGCTCGTATTTTTCAAGGCTGGGGCGAAAAGATTTTGGGCCCAGTTTTAATTATTCTTGGCTTAATAATGTTTGGGCTTATTAAAATTAATTTTAAAGACGGTAGCGATAAATTAGAAAAATTAAAAAAAACTCTAGCAAGCAAGGGCTATCTCGGTAGTTTATTGTTAGGAGTTATTTTTGCGCTGGCATTTTGTCCTTATAGTGGAGTTTTATTTTTTGGAGTTTTAATCCCGTTAATTTTAGAATCAACTTCCGGCCTATTATTATCCCCGATTTTTGCTTTAGGCACTGGCTTACCAGTTATAATATTTTCTTTAATTATCGCTTATAGCTTAAAAACTGTAAGCCAAGCTTTTAAGGTGGTGCAAAAAGTTGAAAAAGTTTTGCGTTATTTAGTCGCTTCGGTCTTTATTTTGAGCGGTCTTTATTATTTAAAATATTTATTAGGATATTTATTTAGTTAAGTTATTTAATTTATTAATTCATTAAAAAATAAAAATATATGAATAAAAAAACTTTTACACCGGCCATTATTTTTTTGGCCTTAGCAGTGGTCGCAATTATTTTTGTGGCCAAAAGTGAGACGGGAATAAAGACGACCGATAAAACTGCTAAAAGCGATATAGTTCTTTTTTATGGTGATGGTTGTTCTTATTGTAAAGTAGTTGAAACCTATCTTGAAACTGAGAATGTTGAAAGTAAAATAAGTTTTGATAAGCGTGAGGTTTATAATAACCAAGCTAATGCTACTTTAATGACTGCTAAAGCTAAATCTTGTGGTTTAAATACGAACTCTATTGGCGTGCCTTTTCTTTGGGACGGCGAAAATTGCTTAATTGGCGATCGTGATATTATTGCTTTCTTTGAAGCGGAACTTGCGACTCTTGATAATTTGGAGCCGGAAAATGGAATTGAGATTAAGAACTTTGAGGCTACAACTTTTGAAACTGAAAATGTTGAAGTTGAGACCGAGGCTGAGACCGAGGCTGAGACTATTCAAATTGAAAATGTTGAAGTTGAAACTGAAGTTAAAGAAGAAACCTTAAATGAAAATGAGTAGAAGATATTTAAAAATAAATTTATGAAAAAATATTTATTAGTCTTGCCCGCTCTCTTAGGAACTCTAGTCGCTACTAAAAATGCTTTAGCAGTTTGTCCGGTTTGCACGATTGCGGTTGGAGCTGGTGTTGGTTTTTCTCGCTCTTTAGGGGTTGATGATTCTATTGCTGGGCTTTGGATTGGCGGTTTAACGGTCTCAATGATTGCTTGGACACTATCTTGGTTTGTGAAAAAAAATATCAACTTTAAATTCAGAACCGCCATGACGATAATCGGCTATTACTTATTAGTTGTTGTTCCTCTTTATTTTATGAACATAATGGCTAATCCAATGGAGATGTTTAGTGGCGGGCCAGTTGATAAAATATTTTTAGGAGTTGTTGTTGGTAGTTTTGGTTTTTGGTTTGGTGCGAGTTGGTATGAAGATATGAAAGAAAAAAACGGTGGCCATGCTTATTTTCCTTTTCAAAAAGTTGTAATGCCAATTGCCCCACTTATTATCATGACAGCAATTTTTTATTTCCTAACTAAATAATTAGATTAAATATATGGAAAATCAAGAAAACAAAGAAACAATTAAAAATTTAAATGACTTCATTGAAAAAGCTGATTCGATGAAGAAACAGGAGAAGATGGACTTGTCTTCAGACCAAGATCTAACAATTGCAATTATGAATTTAGTCGGAATTGAAGAGCATTTCTTTTTTTCTGGCGCGAAAACCGGAAAGACAGAGTATTATGATTTAATTAAAGATGTTAGAGAGATGCGAAAAGATTTGTTAAAGCGGGTAATTAAAGAATATGAGGGAGAGGTTTGGTGTATTTCTAAACATTTACTTGCCGCCTCTTATCGCTTAATGGAAGTTGGAACAAAGCAATTGGGTATGGGCAAAAAGGAAGATGCTTATGATTTATTTGGTAAGGCCTATAATTTATACTCACTTTTTTGGGGTTTGAATATGAAACTTTTAAATATTGGTGATGTCAAAAAAATTGATGACGGGGCGGTTAACAAAAAAGATGAAGAGAAAAAAGGTTTCATGGGTAAATTAGGGGTATTAGTTAAAAAAGTTATTGATTGTTGTATTGAGTAGAATTATTTAATTGTTTTATTTTTAAATTTAATAACACGTTATTAAGTTCAACATTATTAGGATATTTTTCTAACATTCTTTGAGTTAGATTAATAGCGCCTTCGTAGTCTTGTAAGCTTAGTAGCGTCGATACTGCTAAATTAAAAAAAGTTTCTGGATTCGTTTTAGTTTCTAGCTGAGTTAATAATAAATTAAGTTTAGCCGCATCACGCTGAGTTAAATAAATATTTATCAAGGTTTGATAAGGAAGAATAAAGCTATCGTCAATTTCTAGAGCTTTTTGACATTCTTTTTCTGCTTCTTCAAGCTCTCCTATAGCTAACAAGCTATTAGCTAAATTTGAATGGACTTGGGGATAGACATCAAGTATTTCTAAGGATTCTTGATATTGTCTTATTGCCTCTTGATGCCTATCTACTCTTGCATAATTCATGCCAAGATTATTTTTTTGGATATAACTATTTGGAGTGTATTTTAAATTTTTCTCGTAAAAAGTTATTGGATTGCGCCAATCTTTATTTCTTAAAATTGTTAAATAGCTTAAAAAAGTGGCAAAAATTATAACTACTATTATTAGCAAGTTAAGACTAATTTTTTGCCATTTTAGAGTTTGAAATTTTTTAAATAAATAAATTATTAAAGTCAAGGTTCCGAGCCAAAAACCAAGCATCGGTAAATAGAGCCAATGTTCATAAAGGGGTCGATTAATAGAAATGATATTTGTTCTTGGTAGAAGAATAATTATAAACCAAAGATAACCAAAACTAATTAATTTATTTTCCCTCCAAGTTTTATAAATAATGAAAATAACCAACGCGAAGACGGCGATAAAAAGAAAAACGCTTGGACTTAAAATTGAAGTGATTGGTTCAATTTCATAAGCCATGTGTAGATTTTTTGGTACAAATAATAGAGCGAGATATTTAATTATTACCCAAGTAAAAGTTAAAAGACGATTAAAAAGACTAGCATTATAACCAGCCACATTATTAGCACCACCAAGAATATCATTGAAATTTAGAAAAGTTATGCGGGATAAAAAGTAAAGAACAGAAATCCCAAATAAGTAAAGGGGAATTTTTATATTCTGGCGCCAATTATCTTTATTAGAGAAAAAACAAACTTCAACTAAAAGAACTAGGGCTGGTAAAAGAATTGACTGTTCTTTAGTAAGAAGAGCCAAAAGAAAAGTACCAACTGAAAAAAATAAATATTTTTTATTATTTTTATTTCTGAAATTAACATAGAAAATTAAAGTTAATAGCGCAAAAACTGAAGATAGAGGATCGGCTCGTCCAGCGATATAAGTTATGGCTTCAGTTTGAAGCGGATGGACTAAAAATAATAGCGCTGGTAAATATGAAAGTAAGAATTTTTTTTGACTTAAGGTATAAATTAAGAAAAATCCTAAAATAGCGACAAGAATGTGGAGTAAGGTATTTGTGAGGTGATAGCCAAGAGGATTAAGGTTAAATATTTTATAATCAAGAGCAAAACTTATTAGTAAAACAGGTCGCCAATAATTTGTAGTTTGACCGGATCCAGCAATTAGATTTTCT
>JAACPL010000025.1 GCA_009995495.1 Candidatus Falkowiibacteriota bacterium | reverse complement strand
AGTTTCTAAAAGACCGCTGCGACTAATAGCTTTATCAGGTTCACAAACATAAGCTAAAACTTTATCTGCCATCGCCACCCCAGCGGCTGTGTCTAAAACTAAACTATTTTTTTCTTGATAATTTGTAAATATATAATCTTTATCTTTTCTAAAACAACTCGCTTTATTCCCTCCTCTTTTTAATTTGCCAAACCATAAAATTGCAACCTTACAAGTATTATTTTCCGAGATAACTTCGACTTCTGGCTCTTCTGGTAATAAAGAAATTTCCTGCCAATCAAAAGCCGGTGAAATTTTAACGGCCACATTTTTTGTCTGTTTAAAAATCTCCGGTAAAATTTCTAATAGCTTTGGCCGAGAATTTAAAATTGAACGAGTTTTAGTTTTTCCTTCCCGATCACGAGCCGGGTCTAGAAAAACCGCGTCAATATCTTTCATTTTTTCTGAACCAACGAAATCTTCTGCTTTCAAATTCAAAAATTCAATTTTATTTTCTAGTGCATAAACTTTTGCGTTAAGTTTCGCACAAGTTGATGTTATCTCGTCCTCATCAAGCGCAATAACTTTTTTTGCCTTCTTAGCTAAAGCTAATAAATTTCCCCCGATTCCACAACCTAAATCCGCTACTTGCCAATCGCCCCGAAAACGCTCGGCGATATGATTAGATATTTTTTCCGAGCTTGATTGTTCTAAACCTAAAGAGGTAAAAAACATTTTCTCAGCTCGACTAAATTTTCCTTCCGCTTTTTCTCTAATCTCAATTATCGCCGAAGCCGTTGAAGCTTGGGTCCGTTTTTCCGCTTCCATTTTAAATAAAAATTTATGACGCTCTTGCCAAGTCAAAAGAGAGAGGTGCTCTAAAAGCAACCCCCCTTCCTCACTGGCTAAAAATTCTAAATCCGCCGTCGTCATTTATTTTTCATTTTATATTTTTTTCAAAAATTTCCGACCATTCAATTTTTCCGGTAAATAAGTTTGTTTGGAACTATCTTCAGTTGGTGTGTATTTATAATCTTTACCATATTCCAAATCTTTCATTAATTTTGTCGGCGCATTTCTTAAATGCATTGGCACTGGCAAGGAGCCAGAATTTTCAATTTCTTGCATTATTTCATTATGGGCAAAATAAACGGCAACACTTTTTGGTGACTTAGCTAAATAAGCAGCACAATGAGCTAAATTAACACCACATTCCGGTAAGCCAATACTTTTACAAGCATCATAAGTCGCCGTCGCTAACATCAGGGCACTATTATTAGCTAAACCAATATCTTCGGAGGCAAACCGAATCATCCGCCTCGCTAAATAAAGCGGATCTTCCCCCGCCATAACCATCCTTAAAGAATAATACATCGCCGCATCGGCATCCCCACCCCGCATTGATTTATGAAGAGCGGAAATTAAATTATAATGTTCATCTCCGCTTTTATCATAAAGTAATCCTGGCTTGTAAATTATTGCTTTAATTAAATCGAGAGAAAGAATTGCATCTCGACCAGCAACTTCTAAAGCACTTTCTAAAATATTTAAAGCCCGTCTCGCGTCGCCGCTAGAAACTCGGGCAATGAATTTTAAAACATCACGCTTGACTTTTATTTTTAGCTCCTTTAAAGCTCGTTCTAAAATTTTTAATAAATCATCCTCCCTTAAGGCCTCTAAAACTACAACTTTTGCTCTTGATAAAAGGGCGGCATTAACCGCAAAACTAGGATTTTCTGTAGTTGCTCCGATTAAAGTAATAGTCCCGGTTTCAACTTGGGGTAATAAGGCGTCTTGTTGAGCCTTGTTCCAACGATGAATTTCATCAATAAACAAAATCGTCTTCATGCCTAATCTTTTAGCTTCACGAGCTTGCTCAACAATAATTTTTAAATCCTTAACTCCGCTACCAGTAGCTGATAATTCTTTAAATTCTGCTTTTGTTTCTTTAGCAATAATAGCGGCTAAAGTCGTCTTCCCGCTCCCTGGTGGGCCCCAAAAAATTAAAGACGGAACCTTATCGTTTTTTATAGACGCAAAAAGCCAGGCCTCCGGGCCAACAACCCGTTCCTGACCGTAGAATTCTTTTAAGTTTTTTGGGCGAAAATAAGCCGCTAAAGGTAAATCTTTAATCATAATTAATATCCTAAGCCTAAATAAAGCTTACTATCCTATCTATATTTTAACCTTTTTTAAGAAAAAACAATAGATTGAGAAGATTGATAAAATATGCTCCTAAGAACAACCTATATAACAATATTGATAAATAAATTTCTAGGTGCTAAGATTACGGTAGAACCTTAAAATTAATTAAGATGAAACGAAAAATTTTGGGGAAAATTCTATTTTCCTTGCTCGCCTTGGTGATAACCGTGGCGTTTCTCTATGCGGCTACTTTTTTGAATTTCGAAATCGGCGGAGCTATAGGCGTAACGCTAATAGCCCAGATTTTAATTGGCACCATAGGTGTCTTCTGGATTTTCGCTATGGTTCCAGATCCTACTAGACAAACAACCTACTTTGTCTTGGGTGTTGTAATAGTTATTGCAGCGCTTTACTCTCTGGCCTTAGGCCAAATTAAAGGAATTCCTGAAATATCTTTATTTTCAGGCCTCAACATTTTTGAGGCTTTAATAATTATGTTTTCCGGATTCTTTTTTATGATGTATGGCTGGATGATTCAAACATTGATCGGCCGTACTTCTTAGTAGTTTTCACACCTGATTGTTCAGCCCCGTCTTTTAAAAGACGGGGTTTTTTACAAAAGAAAGGTTTTTTTATAAAGCTCTATTAAATATCCTTACTTTAAGATAAAATGAAATAAGAAAAAATAAGCAATTATATATGCGTGTTCCCACTAGAAAAGGCACTGGCCCCCTGCCCCCAAGCCAGGACCCAAAAATGACTCAAGAAAAATACGAAGAGCTTAAAAAGAAGCTTGATTTTTGGTTAAAAACAAAAAGACCAAGCGAGGCCGAGGAAGTTAAAAGACTCGCTCTAATGGGTGATTTTTCAGAAAATGTTGGTTATCAAATCGCTAAAGGACGTTTAAGAAGTTTAAACCAAAGAATTATTGAACTGGAAAAATTACTAGGACGAGTCGAGATAATTGAAAATCAAATTAACTCAGAAACTGTTGTCGTTGGTTCAGAAGTAATAATTGAAAGTAATGGGAAGCAAAAAAAATATAAAATTCTTGGCTCATCCGAAAGTAATCCAAGTCTTGGCATAATTTCTCATGTCTCCCCTCTCGGCTCAGCTTTACTTGGAAAAAAAGTTGGAGAAGAATTTGAATTTGGCGCTAGTGGAAAAGAAAAAGTTTATAAAGTTGTTGAAATAAAATAATTGGGTGGCGACTAAATTTTGTTTAAATCCTAATATTTTTTAACTCCCTTCTTAACTCCCGATGCTTTGGCGTAGTCTTAGCGACTAAATCCCAAAAACCAGAACCATGATTGAATTCTTTTAGATGACAAAGTTCGTGAACAATAACATAATCAAGAAGCTCTTCTCGTAAATGAACAAGACGATAATTAAAATTCAAATTCCCCTGTTTTGAACAACTACCCCAACGAGTTTTTTGATTCCGAATACTAACTCGACCGTGAGAAAGGTCATAAAGCAATGAAAAATGTTTTAAGCGCTCTAGAATAATTTCTCGCGCTTTTTCTTTATTTTTTAAAAAATCAATTTTAGAAAAAGCCGTCGTTAAAGAGCGACGCTTTTTTCTTCTTTTAATTCTTCTAACTATTTTGAAACTCCCATCGGAGAATAGAATTTTTAGCATATTATCATTCTAGCATCTAAAACTATAACTCCTCTTCCCTTTTTCAAGACTAGAATCGGATTAATATCAAGTTCTAAAATTTCTGGAAAATCTTTTATTAGTTTGGCTAAGCGTAAAACACTATCTATTAAGACTTCCTCGTCTTTAGGCTCTGAACCGCGCGCTCCCGCTAAAAGTTTTTTGGATTTTAATTCCCCTATCATGTTATAAACATCTTCTCTCGTTAAGGGATTAAGACCAAAAGAAACATCTTGAAAAACCTCAACAAAAACTCCGCCAAGACCAAGCATAATCGCTGAGCCAAGAGCCGGATCTTTAAAAACGCCTAAAATCATTTCTAAGCCCTCTTCTTTTATCATTTCTGTTATTAAAACTCCATCAATTTTTGCTTTCGGCTTTTTCTTAAAAACTCGCGCTAGCAATTCTTTGAATTTTTTTCCCGCCTCACTCGGCAAAACATTTAACATAATCCCGCCGGCATCGCTTTTATGTAAAATATCGGCGGAAGAAATTTTTAAAACTAAATCTTTATTAATTTTTTTAGCAATTAATATTGCCTCTTCTGAACTTTTTGCTAAATAACTTTTTAAAGTTTTAAAACCATAGGCTTTTAAAATTTCTAAAGCCGAAAATTCCGGGAAAGCTTTTTGTCCTCTTTTTTTTGCGTCAGTAAAAATTTTTTCAACTTTCTTCTTGTTAATATTTTTAAAATTAATTTCCGCCTTTTCCGATTTTTCACGATAAAACTCCGCCCATTT